>JAGQSP010000585.1 GCA_020439485.1 Acidimicrobiales bacterium
GGCTGGTGCGCAACGTCGTCGTGCTCGACGACGGCACACAGTTCGGTGTATCCACCTCGACCGCCAGTCGCGAGTTCGAGTTCGCCGGCAACAGTGTCTGGCGCAGGGCCTCGGCAGCCGACCAGTGGGAAGAGGTCTCGCGCCCAGACATGCAGATCAGCTCTATCGCGGCGGTGGGCAACACGCTGTACACGGTGTCGACTGTTCCCGGGTCGAGGATCAAGACCGAGTTCGGTGGCGTCGACATCGTCGTTGCATCATCTACAGATGGGGCAGCGTGGTCGGTCGAGCCGGTCGACCTGCCCTTCGTGGAGTTGCCCGAGGGCATTTCCTATGCGGGCGGAGACGTTCCGTGGATCTCGGGGGTCGCAACCGTGGGCGACAGGCTGCTGGTCACCGCTGTCGATCCCCGATGGGTCGACCCGCAGTGGGCGTTCCCAGGTGTGTTCCCCCGCGACTCGTGGGTCGAGGTCGTCAGCGCCGGGTTCCTGGTGCATTCGGAGTCCGAGCCGAGCTGCCCCGATGGTTGGACGCCCGGACAGAACACGTGCCAGTCGCCAGATGGTGACGTCGTGTGGGCCGAGTTCGCAGACGACCCTCAGCTGGTGACCTTCGAAGAGCTCGGCGCCGACCCGACACCGTGGCTGCGCCCCATCACGCAGTTGTTCGTCGGCAAACCCAGCGGCGGGTTCGAGCGCGTCGATTTGGGTACGGGCAGGGCCGAGGCGGTGACCCTTGTCGACGGTGGAGACCAGGTGTATGCCTTCAGCCGAACCACTGTCTGGAACGAAGACGGGTCGGCGGGGCAAGACGACATGTACCGCGTAGAGGTGCAGGTCTTTTCGACCTCCGACGGCGACGGCTGGTCTCGTGCGTCGAACCCGCCACTCGCAGACGGCGAGATGGTAGGTGAGGTGAGCCCAGGCCCGGGCGGAGCCATATTCGCCACCACATACTCCAACACCGGCAGCACGGGGCTGTGGCGATTCGATGGATCGGCATGGAATCGCGTCGAGCTTCCCGGGCGTGGCTGGATCTCGTCTGTCGATCCGTCCGGCATCGCCTTCGTCGAAACGACTGCGGTCGAGGGCGCAGACATCGAACCCTTGGTGTTCGTCGCCGACAGTGGCGTCGAGGTATCCGTCGACTTCACCACCGGGACGATCACTGCTGCTGGCCCCGACGGCACCCCCATCGAGATGTTCCGCGGCACTCAGGCGAGCCTGTGGGATTTCTCCGACGATCGCAGCGGCAACCTCCTGATCGTGGACGCCGGCGGTTCGGTGGTGGGCCGCATCAGCGCCGAGCAGGCCAACCTCGAGTTCGAGCGCTTCTATTCGGAAACGGGCCAGGACAGCCAAACCATGTTCACAATCAGCGCTAGCCGGGACGGGCAGACATGGTCTCAGGCAACGATCGAAATCGAGCCCCCGCAGTTCTTCCAAAACGCTCGCATCGTCGACGACGCTCTGGTGGTGTACCTGTTCGATGAGGCCAAGCCCGATGCCCGTTCGGCCATGGTGGCACCCCTCGGTTAACCCCCAGCACCAGCGGCCGACAATCTGGACATGCTCCAGACTTCATCGCGCCGCCTCGGCGAGCTACTCATAGAGCGCAAGGTCCTGTCCAGGGACGTACTCGAGGTGGTCCTCGACAGGGAAGCTCGGGAGGGCATCCCGATTTCGAGCCTGCTGGTTCAAGAGGGCATCGTCGGCGAAAAGGACATGATCGCCGCCATCGCCGAGCAGGTGGCGCTGCCGTTCATCGATCTGGCCGAGCACGCGGTGCGTCCCGATCTGGACAAGCGACTTCCCGAGGAGTTGGCTCGCACACACAATGCGGTGGTGGTCGATCGGGACCACAAGGGCTTCATCATCGCGATGGAGAACCCCACCAGCGACACCGCCAACGCCGCAATCGCGGCCGAGCTTGGCGCCGAACCTTTCGTTGGCTGCCTGGCCGTGCGTTCCGAGCTTCTCGAGCTGATCGAGAGGATGTATGGCAGCGGCGGCAAGGCCAGCATCGGCGATGCGGTCACCGACACCCACCTGAACGAGCTGCTGGAGCGAGTGCTCGATCTGGGTGGTTCCGACCTGCACCTGTCCACCGGCTTCCATCCGGCGGTTCGAGTCAGCGGCGAGATCAAGGCTCTGACCGAGTTTCCGGTCATGAACCCCTCCGAGATCAGGCGGATGATCTACGACGTGCTGACACAAAAGCAGCGCGAGAAGTTCGAGTCAGAACTCGAGCTGGACACCAGTCACTCGATCCCGGGCCGTGGTCGCTTCCGTGTGAACGTGCTGTTCCAGCGCAACTCGGTGGGTGCGGTGCTGAGGACCATTCCCGACACCATCGTGGCGCTGGACACGCTTGGCCTACCCGAGTCGGTCACCCAGTTCACCGAGATGCATCG
>JAGQSP010000586.1 GCA_020439485.1 Acidimicrobiales bacterium
CTGTGGGACGACTCGATGTGGGCGAGACTGCGGCTGCCATCTCGGTTACGCCAACGGGCAGCGGATACTGGGTGTTCTCCGACCGCGGCCGGGTCATCCCCTTCGGCGATGCACGACACCTGGGCGACCTCGTAGGCCTCGATCTGGCCGGGCCCATCGTCAGCAGCGTGGCAACCGCTTCTGGCAACGGCTACTACATGCTCGGTTCCGATGGGGGAGTGTTCGGGTTCGGCGATGCCGAGTTCCGGGGCTCGATACCCCAGGTGTTGCCTGGGGTCACGCTCGACTGCGAGGTCGTCGGCCTCGTGCCTACTCCGACGAATCGTGGCTACTGGCTCGTCGGTTGTGATGGCGGCGTGTTCGCGTTCGGCGACGCAGGCTTTGTGGGGTCGATCCCCGCCGTGCTCCCGGGTGTGACCCTCGACCAGCCGATCAACGGCATGGTGGCCTACGGGAACGGCTATCTGATGACCGCGTGGGACGGTGGCGTGTTCAACTTCGCAACCGACAAGGACTTCCTCGGCAGCCTCGGCGGCACCAAACTCGACTCACCGATCGTCGGAGTCGTGCCTCTCCCGAGCTGATACGAGTTTGTCTGTGTAGATCATCCGATCGAGAACAAGGAATCGGGCGATCCAAACCATGCCGAACCCCGCCAGGTTTGCGGCGTTGATCCACAGCCCATCGCCCAGAGTTGCGGCGGCGAGGGCCACGGTTACCGTCGAGACGGCCAACCCGGCCACGGACAGTGCCGAGAACGCGGCAACCTCGACCCGCATCCGCGGGCGCCCCAATCCGGGCCAAACCAGCGCCCGGTTGGCCACAAAGACAAGGACCGTGTTACCCACTGTCGAAAGCAGGTTCGCAACGGTCGGTCTGACCCCGAGCACCGAGTGGATCCAATAGAGCAGCGCCTGACCCGTAATGACCGAACCGGCAGACACGACGGCGAATCTGACTAGTCGTTCACGCCTCGCGGTCGGCCTTGCCATTTGCTCGAACCTACCCCACGGCTGAATCTGGAATACTCAAACAGTGGATCTGGACGGACGGGTCGCCTTGGTCACCGGCGGCGCACACCGCGTAGGCAGGGCTATTGCCATCGAGCTCGCGAGAGCGGGCGCATCGGTCGCCATCGGCTACCACAACTCGGCCGAAGCGGCTTCGCAAACCGTGGCCGATCTGAGGGCAATGGGGGTGGCGGCCAAAGCTCTTGGTGCCGATCTCGGAGATCCGAAGCAGGCCGAAATGCTGGTTTCGCAAGCCGAGACCGAGTTTGGTGCCGTCGACGTGTTGGTCAACAGCGCGTCGGCGTTTGCTCGAGACACCTTTCCGACCAACGACCACAGCGGCTGGTATTCGACGTTTGATGTCGTCCTGCACGCCGCCTATCACTGCTCCAATGCGGCCGCTGTCGGGATGTTGCAACGGGGGCGCGGCGCGATCATCAACATCGTCGATCTCTCCGCTTGGCAGCCATGGCCGGGCCGAATGGCGCACAGTGTCGCCAAGGCAGCATCGTTGGCCTTGACCAGACAGCTGGCGGTCGAGTTGGCCCCCGCGGTTCGGGCCAACGCCGTTGCGCTGGGCCCGACAATCGCGCCCTCCAAGTTCGGGCCCGAGCAAATCGAGTTGCTTCGCGACCGGACCCTGCTGGGCCGCTGGGGAGGCGGTGAAGAGGCGGGACGTGCAGTTAGATATCTGGCCGAGGCCGAGGCCGTAACCGGTGAGTGCCTGACGGTCGACGGCGGCGAGCAGTATGGGCATGTCCGCCAGCGATTCTTGGATTGAGCCCAGGCCCTGCAGGCTCAGCCGCCTCAGAAGATGATGGCGTCGGCCCCCAGCAGGGCCCTCAACTCGCCCGCCAAACCCTGGCTTGCGTCCACGCGGAACTCGTCTGGTAGCCGCACGACCTGGTGATCGAGATGGATCATCACCTCGCTGTCGCCCGGGTGGCGGGCAAGGGTTTCGCGGAGGTCCACGACCAACTGGTCGGACACCGAGTTGGCGTTGAGGCGCAGCTTCACCGGCACCGAGTCTTCCTCGTAGGCCTCGATGACCTCGATGGAGTTCGCCACGAAGTTGACCTCTTCGTCGCGGTGCTGCGCCCGGCCCGAGACGAGGATGATGGCGTCGTCTTCGAGCTTGTGCCCGTGCTCTTGCATGGTTCGAGGAAACACCATGACCTCGATCGAGGCCTCGAGGTCTTCGAGGTTGAAGACCGCCATGAGGTCGCCGTTGCGGGTGTACTTGCGCTGCAAACCCGTGACGACACCGCCCAGGCTGACGAACGGATCACGCCCGCCATCGTTTGGCCCCGTCGAGATGGTGCTTCGCTCGGACAGGCCGGCGATGGTGGTGTCGGCGCGACGCTTTAGCATTCCCACTGCACCCATCAGCGGGTGAGACGAGACGTAGAGGCCCAGCATCTCCTTCTCGAGCTTGAGCTTCGAGCGAGAGTCGAACTCGAGATCGGGGATGGCGGTGCGTTCGTCGAAACCCGAGTCGAGGTCGCCGCCCATGTCTCCGAACAGCGTCTGGATTCCCATGTCGCGCTCTTTGCGCCTGGCTGTGACCTGATCGATGACCTGCTCGTGGACTGCCAGGAGGCCTTGGCGGGGATGCCCCATCGA
>JAGQSP010000587.1 GCA_020439485.1 Acidimicrobiales bacterium
GCCGAACCCGCCCAGTCGAACGCCGCCGCGGTGCAGCGCCTGCTCGACGCGGGCGCAGACTTGATCGGCACCACCATCACGGTCGAGTTCGCCTGGTCGCTCAGCGGGGTCAACCCTCACGACGGGACACCCGACAACCCCGCCGACCCTTACGGGCTTCCTGGCGGGTCTTCGGCCGGGGCCGCAGCCGCCACGGCTGCCGGTATCTGCGACATAGCGCTGGGAACCGACACCGCAGGTTCTGTGCGAGTTCCGGCCACCTATTGCGGGTTGTTCGGAATCAGGCCCACTCACGGGCGCGTCGACGACACCGGCTGCGCTCCGCTGTCGCCGTCGTTCGACACGGTGGGCTGGTTCGCCCGTGATGCTTCGGTGTTCGAGAGCGTCGGGCGGGTGATGTTCGACGACTGGTCAGAACCCCCGGCGCCAGGAGGTCTGACGATCCTGACCGACGCCTTCGAGGTCGCGCACCCAGAGGTCAGGGCCGGCCTCGAGCCGCTGGTCGCTGCGGCAGTTGACAGGGTCGGGGGTGCGGTGATCGAAGCCCAGGCCGGCCCGGCGGGCACCTTGGGGCGTTGGGGTGCAGCCTTCAGCGCCCGCGGGCTCTGGGAGGGGTGGAGGTCGAACCGGTCGTACTACGAGCGTTTCGGTTCCGAAGGCGTGGGCGAGGAGATTCGCCCCAGGTTCGACATCGCCCAGACCATCACCGACCAGCAGGTCGAAGAGGCTGATCAGGTCATCTCTCAGGCCCGCCAACGACTCGACGAGCTGACCGAGGGCGGCAGTGCCATCGTGTTGTTGCCAGCGGCTCCGGCCCGAGCTCCTCGTCGCTACGACGCCCTGAGCCAAGCCGCCTCTCAACGTGTCGGGTTGCTGGAGTTGACCGCGCTGGCGACCCTGACGGGCGCCCCGTCGGTGACGGTTCCGCTGCGGACTCGCGCCGGAACCCAGGTTGGCCTCTCACTCGTCGGAGCCCATGGCAGCGACGAGATGTTGATCGACTTCGCCGGACGCCTGATAGAGCTGCTCAGCCTCTAGCGTGAGCTGTTCGTGGATCACAACGACCCCACCTACAGCACGCCAGAAGAACGTGCGGCCGGCCTGGGCCACACCCGGTCGGGCATCCGCAGGCGCGCCCGGTGGGGTCCCCTGGTGCTATTGCTGGCGCTGGCTGCCGTCGTAGCAGGGCTGATGGCTCTGCGCGCAACCGATCGACTCGATTCGCAGGTTCGAGCCTTCGAGTTCGACGGCTCGATTGCATCGATGGAGGTGTCTGTCACCAACACCGGTGACGGCACGGCTCGCGTGCTGGGCCCCGGAGTCAATGCGGGCGACTCGGCCGTGGGCGCCGTGTGGATCGTGGGCCCAGACACCATCGAGGCCGGCCAGACCGTGGTTTTCGGGTTGCAGGCGACCATCTTGTGCGAACCGGGCCAGACCTTCTCGGTCGAGCCGGTGATACGCATCGAAGACCGTCAAAAGGGCCGGTGGATCGTGTTCACCGAGCCCGACGGATGGCTGTCCGAGCCCGTCGTTTGCGGCACGCCTGGATAGGCGTTCGCCAGGACCAGCTCAGTGCACACCTGTCCGCGCCGAGGCCGGCAGCACCAGCCGGGCTTTGAACACGCCCTCGACGCTGTATAGCTCGAGCAGCCCGCCGTGGGCGCGTGCAATGGCGTCGGCGATGGTCAGCCCCAGCCCGTGCCCACCGACTCCGATGCGCCCGGCGCCACGCTGGTAGGGCTCGAGCAGGCGCCCGACATCATCGACAGCGGGCCCGTTGTTGGTTACCTCGATTCGAAAGTCCTGGTCGGTCCGAACCAACTCGACGGATGCAGTCGAACCCTCGTCGGCGTGTGCCGCCACGTTCATGAGCAGGTTCTCGATGGCCGAGGCGATCAGGCCGTCGTCGCCGGTGACGACGGTGTCGACGCCGGGCTGGGGCAACCTGAGATCCAGGTAGATCCGGCGGGCATCCAGGGCGGGCGCAGCGCTGAGCGAGACGTCGCCCACGGTCGATGCCAGATCGACCGGGCCGGGCTCCAGAGCGTGACCCTCGGCCTGGGCCAAGGTCAACAAGCCTCCGACTACCGAGTCACTGCGCAACGTCGCACGCTCGATCCGCTCCAGCATCTCGAGCGTGGTCTCACCCACTTCGGGCTCGAGTCGGGCCGCGTCGATCTCGGCCCTGATCACCGCCAGGGGAGTCTTCATCTGGTGCGCCGCGTTCGAGCTGAATCGGCGCTGGGCGGCGAAGGCTCGTTCGAGTCGGTCGAGCATCTCGTCAAAGGTTGCGGCCAGCTGGCCCAGCTCGTCATCGGGTCCGGTGTAGCCAACCCGTTGATCCAGCGCCTCGGCAGAGGCCAGGCGGGCGGCCGAGGTCACGTCGCGGACCGGCCGCAGGAGCCGTCCTGTCAGCCACCATGCAAGCGCCAACGCTGCCACTGTGCTGGCACCCAGGACACCGAGCGAGATCGTCAGATACGACGACAGTGCTTCGGAGTTGGCTTTGGCTTGGGCCGCGATCGTTGCGTCGACGACCAGTTGACCGACATCGCCGCTGCCTCCGTCGACGGCTGGGAAGATCGAACCGATGTCGGTACACGACCCGAAGAACAACTCGCAGAGCTCGCCGTCGAACTGAACGCCGCCGGGATACAGAAGTGTGCCGTCGCGCTTGCGAAGTGTCTCGAGAAACTGCCTGAACGGTTCCAGCAGTGCTGGACTCTCGTCGAACAACGGCGCCAGAAGCATCTGGTCGAAGTCTGAGCCCGAGCGGATCTTCTCGGGGTCTAGTTCGAAGTCGGCGTCGGCGATCTCGAGTTCGGTGTTGGCCTCGATCCAGATGGCGATCTCGTCGCCGGCGAAGTTGCCGTTGTCGAGCACCACGGGCGGGGCAATTCGCGACAACGCCCCCGACTGCATGAGCCGCAGGCCCAGTTGCATGGTGGGCGAGTCGATGTCGAGCAACCACAAGTTGATGCCCGAGTCGAGCACCGAGCCGTCGATCGTCGCGGTGCCCGGCTGGGTCGCCGCCTCGTCGGTCTGAAGCCCTTCGGAGGTCGTGCCGCCCTGCATCGACCTCTCGAGCAAGACATAGCCCGCGCCGATGGCCGCAATACCCAGCACCAAGAACACGAGCCCGAAGCCCACGGTGGCGCGAGCGCGGAGACCGAGCTTCACGTGTCCAGCAGCCGGTACCCGACCGACTTGATCGTCTCTATCGGCGGGGGCGTTCCCAGTTTGCGGCGCAGGGTCACCATGACCACCCTGACCACGTTCGAGAACGGGTCTGCGTTCTCGTCCCAGACCCGCTCGAGCAGTTGCTCGGCGCTGACCGGCGACGGGTGGCTGGACATCAACTCCTGCAGTACTGCGAACTCCTTGGGGGTCAAATCGATCTCGTTGCCCGCCCTGGTGACACGGTGCACGTGGGGCTCCAGAGAGATGTCGCCCACCGTCAGCGTGGGACCCACTGCCGACTCGGAACGCCTGCCCAACGCCCTCAACCTGGCCACCAGCTCGCTGAGAGCGAACGGCTTGGGCAGGTAGTCGTCTGCTCCGAGGTTGAGCCCCTCGACACGGTCTTCGACCTTGCCGAGAGCGGTCAACATCAGGATGCGCGTACGCCCACCGGCGAGCCTGCGACAAACCTCATCACCGTGCACGAGCGGGAGGTCACGATCCAGAACAACGACCTCGTATTCGGTCACCGCAGTCTTGTCCAGGGCCGCCTGGCCGTCGAAGGCCAGATCGACGGCGAAGTTGTGACTCCGCAGACCCCGNNAGGTCGCATCGGCGAGCTGCCGATCGTCCTCCACCAGCAGGACCCTCATCTCAGTGGCTGAGCCTTCGGATCAGCGAGCTCGTATCCCACCTGGCGCCGCCCATCTGCTGAATCTCGGCGTAGAAGCCGTCGACCAGGGTGGTTACCTCGAGGTCCAGACCCAGGCGCTTGCCTTCTTCGATGCAATAGCCGAGATCTTTGCGCATCCAGTCGACAGCAAACCCGTGGTCGAAGTGGTCGTCGGCCATCGTCTGGTGCCGATTCTCCATCTGCCAAGACCCAGCGGCGCCCGCCGAGATCGTGTCGAACACCTTGGCGGTGTCGAGGCCGGCCCTCTTGGCGAACTCGACGCCTTCTGCCAGGGCCTGCACCAGCCCGGCGATGCAGATCTGGTTGACCATCTTGGTCAACTGCCCGGCGCCGGAATCGCCCATCAGGCCGGCCATGCGGGCATAACAGTCGATCACCGGC
>JAGQSP010000588.1 GCA_020439485.1 Acidimicrobiales bacterium
TCCACAAAGGGGCGAAGATATCGCTGCGGGAGGCTCACCCAGTAGTCGGGACCGAGAGCCTCGCGCCCCCCAACCAAAGACCAGTGGGACTGGCCGAGCCAGGCCAGCGTCAGCCAGGTCCTCAACCGCGACACGTTCCCGCCGCCTGTCGTCGCGCCGGGCTTCCAGATGTCGCTGATCGGTGATGCTCCTCCGACGCCGTCAGCCTCGACAATCGACTTGGGCAGGATCAGAGGAGGGTTCTGGATCGCATGAGCGACGTCGCATGCATGCTGGTCCGCCCACCTCTCCAACATCGGCACGCAACCCCTGCCCTTGCTGAGATGGATCGTCGCCTCGTAGCGACGACCATCTACTTCAAGCGTGAGGTCGGGGTCGTGTCGCTGAAGCACCCTCTCATCTAGGTCGCCTTCGACTACTGAGAGCACCATGTCATCTTCGGGGTCGACGCGAAGCCTCATGACGACACGGTAGCGGTCGGATTCGAGCCGGCTGAGAAACCCGCCCTGGCACGCGCAACACCATCCCCTGGTCGGCCGAGCTCACCTCAAATTCATCACCTGGGCCGCGTTCGCACCGGTTCGGTTCAGTGGCTGTCGCCCGGGCAAACGGTGCCCGCAACCCGAAGGCAGACCATGCTTCAGATTCCCAGTAACAGAGCACTCGATTTCAAGCCACGGAACTCAGTGGCATTTGATCTCGACGCCATCGAACACCTTGCTACCAGCGACGGGCCGAAGTTCGCAGCCTCGCTCTATGCTGCAGAAGTCGCCGGTGACCGTCAGGCCATCCTGTTCCACACGCTCACATACCTGCGCACTCCGACAACTGCCCCCGTCGGTCGCAGTCGCGACAGCCTCATTCTCGGAGCACAGCTCGCTCAGTTGTCCGACCCGGCGACCGTCGCCGACCTCGCAGAGATACCCGCGCAACTCGAGGAGGCCAAGGTCATCATCAAGCTCAACGACGCCACTTGGAGCGTCAACCGTCCCGGCTCGCTCGACGACCCTTTCCGGAAAGCGCAAGCCCGTCTCAGCATGATCAATGACGAGTTGAGGGCAATCGCAGCAGGTCGTCCGCGTGCGCCGTGGAGATTGGCCAGGGAGTTGGGATCTTGCGGCGCCTTCCACCTTGTCGAGGCCATCGCCTCCGCCCTCTTGCAGACTGGGAATGGGTCGTACGCCCTCGTCGCCTATGCCGCCTCCCGTCGCCACTCCGGCGATCCGGCCGCCGCTGTCAGCATCTGCGATCGGGTGCTGACGACTGAGATGAGCGCGGCGGCGTTCGTGGCGAGAGGTGCTGCGCTGGGCGATCTGCGCCGCTACCGGGCGGCCCTCGATTCCGTCTGTCTCGGCCTCGCCCTCGATCCCAACACATACGCCGGGAACGCTGCACGTCGCGCGTTCAGGATGGCCCGCGCTGGTGGCCAGAACTTCATCAGCGCACTGAACCTCGCCTGTGAGACTGGTCAGGTGCCGCCGGGCAAGAATGTCTCACTCCCTCACTTCTGCCGCGAGATGGCGGCAGGCGCGCTGGCATCAGCGGGCCATCGCGATCTCGTCGAAGTCGCGCTCATCGGTGCACGCAGAGCCGACGATCGTTCACTCCGCGTCCGGCAGTGGTGCCAACAGAACGCTGTTGCCCGCTGAGCACCCTGACGGCAGCCCGCACCGTCGGGAGCGCCGCTACGTCCCAGCCGCAGTAGATCGCGAAGGACGCTGCTCTGAACCAAGCACTCCGCGAACTGCGCGCTCTACCGTCGGGCGTCCCGACATGTCAACCCGCTGGCTCCTCGCTATAGATCACTTGACAGCTCCAGTACCTCGAGCGAAGCGGCGGCGCAACCTCAGTGTGGCAAAGCGCGCCCAACGGTGGCTGCGTAATCCACTGCTGCGCACAGCGTGGAGATCAGGCGCATCTCGTCCACCGAGTGGGCTCGGCTGTTGAGCAGTTCCTCTGTGCACACGACATAGGCGAGGCACTTGGCGCGGCTCAAGGCAACGTTGAGGCGGTTCCTTGAGAACAGGAAGCCCGGCCCGCGGGGCATGTCGTCCGATGTCGAGGTGGTCATCGTGAAGAACACCACGGGCGCCTGCTGGCCCTGGAACTTGTCGACCGTGCCCACCTTCACGCCGGCGAGTGCCGGGTCCGCATCGAACCTCGCCCGCATCAGCCGGACTTGGTCGTTGTACGGCGCGACCACCATGAA
>JAGQSP010000589.1:0-340 GCA_020439485.1 Acidimicrobiales bacterium
AGATCGGCCGACTGGTCGACGGACTCGCGCAGATGGGCGAGCTCGACAACACGATCCTGGTGGTCTTGGCCGACAACGGCGCTTCCCAAGAGGGCGGTCCGTTCGGGGTGATGCACGAGATGAAGTTCTTCAACGGCATCCTCGAATCTCCAGACGAGGCCATCGAGCGCATCGACGAAATCGGCGGGCCGAACAGCCACACCAACTATCCGTGGGGCTGGGCCCAGGCCGGCAACTCACCGTTTCGCTGGTACAAGCAGAACACCCACGAGGGTGGTGTGCACGTGCCGATGATCATGCACTGGCCGGCCCGACTGGGTGGTGGCAACGCCGGCACCAA
>JAGQSP010000589.1:368-1900 GCA_020439485.1 Acidimicrobiales bacterium
TCCGACATCGCTCCGACCATCTACGAGCTGTTGGGCGTCACCCCACCAGAGGTCTATCGGGGTATCGAACAGATGCCCGTGACGGGCCATTCGTTCGCCACCCTGCTCGACGACGGCGACGCGCCCGCGGCCAACCGGCTGCAGTACTTCGAGAACGCCGGCAGCCGGGCCGTCATCGCCGAACTCGATGGTGTGTGGTGGAAGGCGGTGACCAAGCACAAGCAGGGCGACGACTTCGACACCGAACCCTGGGAGTTGTACGACCTCGACGCCGACCCGTCCGAATGCACCAACCTGGCCGATGGCAACCCCGAGCGACTCGCCCAGCTGGTCGACCTGTGGTGGGCCGAGGCCGAACGCCACGGAGTGTTGCCGCTGGACGACCGCACGCTGGCGCTGTTCGCCTCTCGCCTCAGCGACCAGTCGCCCCACCGCACCGACCGCCGCTATGTCTACCGACCGCCGATGTCGCCGATACCGGCACAACCCTCGGCAACGCTGGGAGGCCGGGCGTTCGACCTCACGGCGCAGATCACCTGTCGCCCGGGCGACGAGGGGGTGTTGTGGGCCACCGGCAACCAGAACTCTGGCTGTTCGGTGTTCGTCCAGAACGGTCGCCTGGTGGTCGACTACAACGCATTCAACGATCACACCATCGTCGAGTCAGAGATCGAGGTACCCGTGGGCGACAGCGAGGTGGCAGTTCACCTCGAGCGAGACGGACGCAAGACCGGTTGGGTCGAGGTGTCGATTGACGGCACACCTTGTGGCCGAGCGCCCATCGGGTTCTACATGCGCATGGTTTCGTCGGTCGGTTCCAGCGTGGGAATGGACCACGGGTCGGCGGTGTCTGCCCGGTATTCAGCACCGTTCGCCTTCACCGGCACGTTGCACGAGGTCGCCATTCAACTGCCGGCGCGCAGCAGTCGCTCTACCGACTCGGCTGCCGCCGCCAGCGAAATGGCCCGTCAGTGAGGCTCAATCTCGGCGCGACTCTGCTGTGTGTTTCACAGCGGCAAGTGTCGCCTGAATAGCGCCCAGAGTTTGTTCGGCTCGTTCGAGAAAGGCCTCGTGGCTACGCTCGACCCACGCCGGCGGCTTGTTGACGACCCACCACTTCTCGGTAAGCCGCGTTCCCGTGTCGGTCGGCGCCATCTCGTAAGACCACCAGGTGCGGTTGTTTTCTACGCCGCCTGCCACGAAGGTGAAGTCGCGGCCGGGCTCGGCCCTGGCCACCTGGACTTCGCGGGTCCACTCGAAGTCGCCGGCGCGGTTGGTCCCGTCGAACCAGTCGCCGGCCTTGCCGGTCGCGCCGTCTCGCCAGGCTCCGCCGGTCGACTCGGGGCTCCACTCGCCCATACGGGCGAGGTCAGAAACCAACCCGTAGACGGCTTCGGGTGAGGCATCGATGTCGATCGAGGCTTCCTGGTATGCGATTGCGTCTGCGGGCTTGTCCACGCCTGTGACCCCCTGGTTGCGATTTCGCCGAACGCTAGCGCCCAATGCGAATCTGGGGTCGGATCTTGCCCACC
>JAGQSP010000590.1:0-3890 GCA_020439485.1 Acidimicrobiales bacterium
AGCAGCTCGACATGGAATCGAACGGGAAGCGGGTGCGAATCGACGGCGAGCCTGTCGACTACGACACCGGCCCCATCGTGTGGGGCGAACCCGGAACAAACGGCCAGCACGCCTTCTACCAGTTGCTGCACCAGGGCACCTCGCCCGTTCCTTGTGACTTCATCGGGATGCTCAACCCACCTCAGGGCTACGACCAGCCCGGCGATGCCCTAGCGGCCGATCAGCCGACCCAACACGATCAGTTGTTCGCCAACATGGTGGCTCAATCGGAGGCTTTGGCATTCGGCAAGACGGCCTCTGAGGTGGCCGCCGACGGGGTTTCTGCCGGTCTGGTGTCGCACAAGACGTTTCCAGGCAACCGGCCCAGCACAACCATCGTCGCCGACCATCTGACCCCGCGGGTTCTGGGCCAGTTGATCGCTTTCTACGAGCACCGGGTGTTCGTGCAGGGCACCGTTTGGGGTGTGAACAGCTTCGATCAGTGGGGTGTCGAGCTGGGAAAGGTGTTGGCCGGTCGGGTGCTGTCGGAGCTGGTCGATGCCGAGGCACCACTGGCCCACGATGGCTCGACCAATCGGCTCGTCGAGCGCTACAGGGCCGCCCGCGCCTCTCGCTGAGACGACCAGGCGGGGTGAACGGTGGCCTTGGTTTCAACGATCACGCGGTCGGCGATGGCGAAGTCGGGCTCGCCTTCTGCGCGAACCGTGATCAGCGTCGTGTCGGCGAGTTTCACGGAGTAGCGAGTGGAGTGGCCGTAATACTCGATTGCGGTCACCACACCGCCCGAGGTGGCTTCGCCCGAGGGCGAGATAGGGCGAAGAGCCAGCTGTTCGGGCCTGGCCAGCACCGTGAGCGGCCCGGCCGGCGCGCCGACGACGCGCAGCCGGCCCAGCGCGGTGTCGACCAGGGTGCCATCGGCGTCGGCCGCACTGGCCTGGATCAGGTTCGCCTCGCCCACGAAACCTGCCACCCAGGGGTTGGCGGGAGTTGCGTACAGCTCGGATGGAGTTCCGATCTGTTCGAGGTTTCCGTCTCGCAGCACGGCGACCCGATCGCCCATGACAAATGCCTCGTCTTGGTCGTGGGTGACGAACAGGGCCGTCACACCAACGTCGGACAACACCGACCTGACCTCGGTGCGCAGCATCACCCGCAGCGCAACATCGAGGCTCGAGAACGGCTCGTCCAGCAGCAGCAGTCGCGGCGATGGCGCCAGGGCCCGTGCCAAGGCCACCCGCTGCTGCTGGCCGCCTGACAGCTCCGAGGGCATCCTGGCTCCGAGACCACCCAGTCCCACCAGGTCGAGCATTTCGGACACTCTGCCAGAGCGCGCCTTGTTGCGCGCCAGACCGAACGCGATGTTCGACTCGACATCGAGGTGGGGAAACAGGGCGCCGTTCTGGAACACCATGCCGATGCCTCGGCGCTCGGGGGCCACCCACACCGTTGGCGATGCGACCACTTTCTGGCCGATGGTGACCTGGCCTGCGGTGGGTCGCTCCAGGCCGGCTATGCAACGCAACAAGGTCGTCTTGCCACAGCCGCTGGGGCCCAGCAACGCAATCGTTTCGCCTGCGGCGACCGACAACGACAGCGAGTGCAGCACCTGGTTGGCGCCGTAGGCAGCCGACAAATTCTCGACCGATACGTCGAGAGCTGTTTCGGCGGGCGGAGACACCGCGGTCACGATAGCGAGTGTGCCGTGCCCATCCGATCAGGGTCGACCCGATCCGCAACGAACCCACTGGCGGCAGCAGCGTCGGCCAGGATGGCTTCGAAGTCGCGTGCGCAACCGTCGGCCTCGGCCACCAGCTCGGCGGTCGACGATGCCGTCACGGCCTGGCCCTCGGCACAATCGAGCTCGATCCTCTCGCACACCGCGGCCAATCCGGTGGCTCCCAACAGCCGGCTGCTCGACTTGAGAGTGTGCGCCAGGCGTCGGCACGCGTCGGTGTTGCCGGCCTCGACAGCGGCGACGATCGACCCGACCTGCTTCGCCAGATCGCTCATGAACGTCTGCACCAGCTTCAGCACCGTGTCGCGATCGCCCAGGTCGGCGACCAGTCCGTCGATCTGGCGCGCATCTATGTGCCGAGACGGTTCAGGGTTGGGTTCGTCGGCCCCGGTCTCGGCCTCGGGTTGGCGAGGTGCCGCCTGTTGTTCCTGCGTCTGGCTGGAAGGCAACTCGACGTTGCGCTCGAGTACGCCTGACAGGCTGGCAAGCGACACCGGTTTGGCCACGAAGTCGTCCATGCCGGCTTCCAGGCACGCTTCGCGGTCACCCTCCATCGCCCGCGCTGTCACCGCCAGCACAGGGGTGCGACGCCACCCGTGGTGTTGTTCGAGTGCCCTGAGACGCCTGGTGGTCTCCAGGCCGTCCATGTTTGGCATGTGCCAGTCCATCAGCACGGCGTCGAAACGGGTGGCGGCCAGCAGCTCCAGTGCCGCGGCGCCGTCGGCCGCCAGAACGGCCTCGTAGCCGAGCTGCTCCAGTTGGGCCTGCGCGAGGGTGCGGTTGATCGGGTTGTCGTCGACGACCAGAACCGCTGCGCTGGAGCGACCACTGGCACGTTTGGTCAGCGGATCTGCAGCCCGCGTCTCGCTGGCGGCCGTGTCGAGCTCGAGGTCGAACCAGAACCTGCTGCCCTTTCCCGGTTCGCTTTCCAGCTCCAGCTTCGAGCCCATCAGATCTAACGCGGCCTGGCTGATGGCCAGTCCCAGCCCTACGCCGCCCCGCCCGCCGTCTGGCTGTTCGAAGGCGTTGAAGATCCTGACTCGATGTTCGGGGCGGATGCCAGTGCCGGTGTCGCTGACCGAAAACGTCAGGCGGCCGGGCCCCGACGAGGTGAGCTTGACCTCGATCGTGCCCGCCTCTGTGTACTTGCATGCGTTCGACGCCAGGTTCACCAGCACCTGCTGGATCTTGGCCCTGGGCCCGAAGGCGTTGGCGGGAACCGAACTGCTGGCCGCCACCACGAACTCGACCCCTTTGGGGACGAGGCTCTCGACCGTCGAGCCGACGTCGACCAGCAGGCGGCGTGGGCTGAAGGTCTCGTGGGTCAGCTTCTCGGTACCCGACTGCAACCTGGTGATCGACAAGATGTCGTCGATGAGGTCCTGCTGGCTGTTGGCGAGTTGCACCATGGTGCGCCCCCGCTCGGCCAGTGCCTCGTCGCTCGAGTAGCTGATCAGCTCGGCGATTCCCATCATGGCGTGAAGTGGTGCACGCAGCTCGTGACTGACCGTGGCCACCAGCCTCTGTGCGAACAGCTCGACATCCTGGCGGGCGTTCACCGCCTCGATCTTTCGTGACACGTCAGACAGAGCGCCGAGGAAGTACAGCGGAGAGCCGGTCTCGTCGAACACCAGCTTGCCGTCGAGGTTGCCCCAGAAGGTGCCGCCGTCGCCGCGCATCAACAGCATGTCGGTGGTGATCGAATCGACCTCGCCGCGAAGCATCGCCCTGGTCAGGGTCGCTGCGTGGCGTCGATAGGTCGGGTGAACAAAGTCGGCGACCGTCTTGGTCAAGGCGACGTCACTGGTCATGTTGAACAGGTCCGAGAACCGGGCGTTCACCCTCAACAGTGGCCCGGCCAGATCGACTACGACGTAAGCGCTCGGCGCCAGCTCGAAGAAGTCGATGTCGTCGTGGTGGGTCATTGGTGTATTTACCTGATCTGTTCCACCGTGTTGGTGCAGGGCCGCGCCTTGCACTGAATGGCGTCGGCCGTCCGGGGGCGGTGATTAGGACCATCCGGTATCCTCCAACTCATGTCGGCGCCCGGATATACCTCGCCCGAGTACCACCCGGCCTTCGAGGAGTACTGCGAGGCCATCTTCGAGCTGAACGAAGACGGTGTCGACGTCATCCGGGCCCGCATCGCCGAGCG
>JAGQSP010000590.1:3984-7185 GCA_020439485.1 Acidimicrobiales bacterium
CTGACCGAGACCGGCCGAACGCTGGCTCGCACCGTCGTGAGGCGGCACCGCGTAGCCGAACGCTTCCTCACCGACATACTGGGCCTGTCATGGGCCGAGGCGCACCACGAAGCCGGCAAATGGGAGCATGTGATCTCGCCCACCGTCGAGGCGGCGCTGCTGAGGCTGCTGGACAACCCGACCACGTGCCCACACGGCAACCCGATACCGGGCAGCGAATACCGGGCCCCCGAGACGGTGCCGCTAAGCGAGTTGGATGTCGGCAGCGATTTTGTGGTGTCGCGGATTCCAGAAGAGCTCGAGTTCGTGCCCGGGATGCTCGAGTTCCTCGAAGGCGCAAACCTGGTTCCGGGCAGCTCCGGGGTCGTCACGGCGATATCACCCGACTCGACCATGACCGTGCGTCTCGACGACTCGGCCACCGTGGGCGTCGGCACGTTTGCTTGCGAGCGCATCCTGGTCACGCGCTGAGCCGACGGCTCACTAGACCACGCAGAGTGAGATCGGCCTTCACAGAGAGTGGTTGACCGTCTAGCTTGTTGAATCCGAGGGCATCGCCATGCTCTCCGAGAGTCCTGCAAGCCCCAGATCGGTTCTCACATGTCGCAATCCTGTACTTGGCGCCGCTCGCGATTTGGTCGTGGCCTCGCGGCTGCCGGGTTGGCAGCGGCTTTGGTCGCTTCGGTGCTCACCCTTTCTCCGACCGCTGGCGCAGTGGGTGAGGCGCCCGGCTGCACCTTCAGCAGGGGCGAACTGGGAGTCGCACTTCAGTGGCAGCCGATTGCGGGCTGGCCGGTGGTGCGTCGCGACGGTGCGTGGTTGGCCAGCCCCGACCTGGGAGCCACCAGCTACCTCGACACCCAGGCTCCGGCCCAGGCGAGCTACTCGGTGCGGTACTGGAACGATGCCGAGGTTTCAGTCGACATCGACTGTGTCGAGGCCGACGCCGGAGCCGGCGGGCCGACATGTTCGGCGGTTCGAGACGGATCGGTCGTGACCATCCGATGGGACGTGCAGGCGGGTTCGAATGTGGTGCGCCGCGACGGGCGGTGGTTGGCAACACCGCCGGCCGGGGCCGCTTCGTTCACCGACACGGCCGCTCCCCCAGGCGCGGACTACGCGATTCGGGTCTGGACCACAGCCGGATCGACCGACATTGCGTGCGATCTGACGGGCGATCAGGTCGCGACCTGCACCCTCGAGTGGATCGGCGCCGACGCGGTGCTCAGCTGGAACGACCTCGGCGGTCGACACGTGGTGCGACTCGACGGTGAGTGGGTGGCAACTCCCGGGGCCGGAAGCTCGCAGGCCACCATTTCGCGCGCCAGCCGCAACGGCGTCTACGACATTCGCACCTGGTACTCGGGCGGAGCGTTCGAGGACCGGGTCTGCACGTCCATCGACACCCAGCGGGTCATCCACATCAGCATCGACGGGCTGCGCTCCGACCACGTCACGGCTGCGCTCACTCCGAACCTGGTCGCCTTGATCGGCGAGGGTGCGTCAACCCTGAACGCCCGCACCGACTACGACGTCACCAAGACCCTGCCCAACCACGCGTCGCAGTTGACCGGTCGCTACGTGCTGGAGCCTTGGGGTCACCAGGTTGCCGACAACCAGGACCTGGGCATGACCGTGCACGAGGAGGCCGGGTTCTACGTCTCGTCGGTGTTCGACGTGGTGCACGACAACGGCGGGCTCACAGCGATGTACGCAGGCAAGGACAAGTTCGACGTCATCGAGCGCAGCTACAACGCATTCAACGGTGCGGTCGACCGCATCGGAGCCAACGACGGTCGCAACAAGATCGACGTCTACGACCGCAACGATCCGGCCGCACTGGTAGCGCCGATGCTCGATCTGGTGGCCGCATCGCCATCAACCGAATTCGTCTTCTTCCACATCCGCTATCCGGACTCCGCCGGCCACGCCAGCGGATGGGCGACACCGGCATATCGCGAAGCTGTGCGCGACGCCGATGCGCTGGTGGGGCAGATCATCGACGGGCTCGATGCCGCCGGTTTGGCCTCGAGCACCAACATCATCGTCACGTCAGATCATGGAGGGCCCGACAACGGCCTGTTCCACGACGACCCGACCGACATCGACACTTACACGGTTCCGTTCATCGTGTGGGGGCCCGCGGTACGCCCCGGCGCCGATCTGTACGACCTGAACCGGGACCACCGGGTAGACCCTGGCACCGCGCGGCCGGACCACCTGGGTGCCCAGCCCATCCGCACCACCGAGGTGGCCAACCTGGTGACCTCGCTGCTGGACCTTCCGCCGGTTCCGGGGTCGGTGGTTGGGCGTGTGGTCAGCCTGCAAGTGGGGTGAAGCCCGCCAGACGCTGGCCCAGTTCGGCGATCTGTGACTCGGCCAGGTTGGCGAAGCTCATGCGCACCATGCGCTGATCGGTCGGTGTGAACGCCGTACCCGGAATGGTCAACACATCGTGCTCGACGATGAGCTGCTCGACCACCTGGGCCGTGTTTCCCGCACCATCGGGCGCCGACACCCACCCGAAATAGGCGCCCGCCTGCTGCAGGGTGAACCCGCCGGGCCGCTCGGCCATGACGGCCTCGAACAAGGCCTGACGCTCGCGAACCCGCGCCGTCTGCTGGCGCCGCCACTCGTCGGCCATGGTCAGGCCCGCCCAGGCGGCCTCCTGACCGATGCGGGGCGCGCAGATGGCCACACAGTCCAGCAGCTTCATGGCTTCGGTGGTCAGTGCCGGTCCGGCCACCACAGCCCCAGCCCGGTAGCCCGGTATGGCGAACTCTTTCGAGAAGCTGTGCAGGGTCACCAGGTGGTCGCGCCAATCGGGGCGTTGGTGCAGGGTGTGAGGTGCTTCGTCGGTTGGCCTGAACGACCGATAGGTCTCGTCGAGCATCAACACCACGCCACGGCTCGCGCACAGGTCGAAAATGGCTTCGATGTCGACTGGCGACGTGGTGTGCCCTGTGGGGTTGGCGGGGCTCACGACTACGACCGCACGAGTGTTGGGGCCCAGCACCGGCTCGATCGCTGCGGCGGTGGCCTGGTCGACATAGCGGGGCACGAAGCCCTGAAGGCGAAGCCACATGTCGTGGTTGAAGTAGAACGGCACCACCAGCACGACCTCGTCGCCCGGGTCGCAAAGGGCAGACACGGTCAGGCAGAACGCCTGGTTGCACCCAGCGGTCACCAGTACGTCGGCCG
>JAGQSP010000591.1 GCA_020439485.1 Acidimicrobiales bacterium
TCGGTGTAGCGGTAGGCGGCCGGCGGATCGTCGAGGCTGCCGAAGTTGCCCTTGGGATCGACCAGGGTCACCGACATGGCGAACGACTGGCCCATCCGCACCATCGCCTCATAGATCGCGCTGTCTCCGTGAGGGTGGTACTTGCCCATCACCTCGCCCACGACCGTGGCCGACTTGCGGAACGGAGTGCCGGGCCGCAGCCCCAACTCGTTCATCACGTACAAGATGCGGCGCTGCACGGGCTTGAGGCCGTCGCGTACGTCGGGGATGGCCCGCGCGGTGGTGACCGACAGGGCGTAGGGCATGAACGAGTCGCGCATCTCGTTCTCGACCGAGATGTCGATGATGTCGCGCGCAATGCTGTCTGGGAGCTGTGGTCCGCTTCGTTTACGAGCCATTCGTCCCAAGATAGAACGCGTTTGGCACGATCATGCGGACCCGACCGAACATTCGTTCCCCTGGGCCAGAGTCCGATCCCACAACGACGCCAAGGCGAAGGCCCGGTACGACTGCTGCGAGTCGAAGGTCTCGCTGCGCAACACCAGGCCGGTCTCGTCGAACAGAACCAGGTTGACGAAAGGCATGACCCGCGACGAGCCATACGCGCCGGAACGGATGGCGATTCGTCCAGGCCCAACCGACACCACCTGGCTCGGCTGCATGGCGCCGAACAAGGCTGCGGTCTGGCGTTCGGCCACAACCGCTTCGTCCGGGGTCGTCGAGCCGACCTGCCCCAGCCGATGATCGCGGTGCACGAAATGGTCGGACAACAGCGTGCGGTAGGTCTCCCAATCTCGCTGGCACACCGCCCGGTCGAGTTGCTGCAACCAGTGCAGGACCCTGGGGTCGGCCGGCGTCGGCCCACTGGGAGCCACCACCACCGGTTGGCTCACCGCAGGCGACAATGCCATCAGCGCCCGGCCGGGCGACAATGCCACCTGCGCCCGTCCGGGCGACAATGCCATCAGCGCCCGCGCGGGCGGCAGGGCGGCCATGGCACCCGGGCGGCGACCTGGTGGCAGCTCTGAGGGTCCGCACCTAACGGGCTTGGGTATGGGTTCGCCGCACACATCGCAGTACCGGTGGTCTTCGCCTACCGCAGCCCCGCACTGGTGGCACCGTTGGGCAAGACCCGTGCCGCAGCCGGCACAAAACAGCGCCCCCTTGCGGTTGGCGCGCTCGCAATGGCGGCACTCGACGAGCATCTGCGCACAACGACACCCGAACCCGGGTCCGCGAAAAGACCGAATCACCGATGTCCCCAATCGATTCTCCGCCCGGTCGAGGTTTCGGCCTCCACCGCCGAAGTCTTTAGGCCTTCAGATGCGCTCGAAGTAGCGCTGGCGTTCCCAGTCGGTGACCGCTGTGCGCCAGGCCGCGTCCTCTTGGCGGGCGAAGTGGACGTAGTGATCCACGACGTCTGATCCGAAGGCGTCCCTTGCGAACTGCGACCCTTCGAACGCGTCGACGGCGTCGGACAGCCGGGTTGGCAACGCCTGGACCCCCGCCGTCGAGTAACCGTCGCCCCTCAACTCGGCCGGTGGCTCGATGCGGTTCTCGATGCCGTCGAGACCGCTGGCCAAAGCGGCCGCGTATGCCAGATATGGGTTCACGTCGGCACCGGGTACGCGGCATTCGATGCGCAGGCTGGGCCCCGACCCCACCACGCGAAAACCTGCCGTGCGATTGTCGGTTGACCACGCGATCTTCGTCGGCGCCCAGGACGCGGGCTGATACCGCTTGTACGAGTTGACCGTGGGTGCGTACATGACCATGAGCTCTTCGATGTGGGCCATCCACCCGCCCAGAAACCACCTGAAGGCGTCGGTGGGCCCGTCGGAGTCTGCGAAGCGCGGGCTGCCCGATTGGTCCCACAAGCTCAGGTGGATATGGCAGCTGCTGCCCGATTGACCCTCGACCGGCTTGGCCATGAACGTGCACGAGATGCCCTGGGCGTCGGCCAGCTCTTTCATGGCGTGCTTCATGATGGTGTGCCGGTCGGCCATGTCCATGACCTCGGCGTAGCGGATGTTCAGCTCGTGCTGGCCTGGCGCCGCCTCGCCCTTGGAGTTCTCGACCGGTATCCCCGACGCCTTCAGCGCCCTGCGGGCCGCGCCGATGAAGGGTTCGACGCGTGCCCCCTGCAACAGGTGATAGTCCTCGTTGTACCAACCCGACGTGGTGAGCCCCCGGTACCCGACATCGTGGGCGTCGCGGTACGACTCGTC
>JAGQSP010000592.1 GCA_020439485.1 Acidimicrobiales bacterium
CGGTCGCTGCTGTCGGCCATCTGCCTGGAGAGGATGGGGTGCACGAAGGCCGGGGAGAACCCGACGATCAGCGCCAGGATGTGCAGGAGGAGCATGACGTTGTAGGGGGTATCGCCCGGGGCTGCCAGAATCATGGTGGCCACGCTATCTGCGCCCGTCGCATTCGGCCTCAACCGTCTTTGGGTTTTCCGGCCTTCTTCAGTTCGGCCCTGTACGACCTGATCTCGGCCAGCACCGCGGGGTCGTCGACGTCGGCCACAGACCTGGCGAGATCGTCGCTGAAGGCCCCGGCAGCCTGCTGCCAGCCCTCGGGGGTCACTCCGAACCGCTTGGCCAACAGGGCTATGAAGATCCGGGTCTTTTCGGCCCCGAACCCGGGCAGAGCCCGCAGTGTGCGCGCCAGTTCGGCACCGTTGCCTGCCTGGCGCCAGATCGTCGTCGGGTCGCCTTCGTGGCTGTCGACCAGATGACGGCACAGCTCGTGTGTCCGCTTGGCCATCGAGGCCGGGAACCGGTGCAATGCCGGCTTTGCCGCGAACAACTCGACTACAGAGTCGACGTCCAGACCCGCTATGGCCGACGCGTCCAGGGCCAAGCCGTGCGATTCGTCCAAGCGTTGTGCCAGCCGGTAGGGGCCCTTGAAGGCCAGCTCGATAGCAATCTGTTGGTCCAGCAACATGCCGATCATGAGTGCCAGCGGGTTCTGGTTCAGCAGGGCGTCGGCGTCGTCGTCGCCCGTGACCTTCAGCGGCGTCATCAGTGGGCCAGGTAGCTCCACGGGTCGGCGAGGTCGGGGTCGAGCCCGTACTCCTCGATCGCCTGGGCAACCGTGCCCTTGTCGACGCGGCCGGTTGCCGCCAACCGATCGAGCACCGCCACGACCACATGGGGCGTGTCGATCTCGAAGTGGCGACGGAGCGCCTCGCGGGTGTCGGAACGGCCGAAACCGTCGGTCCCCAGGGTCGTCCAGTCGCGTGGGCTCCACCTCGAAACCTGCTCTGGAACCGACCGCATGAAGTCCGAAACGGCTACGACGGGCCCGCTGCCCGAGGACAACAGCTGCGTGACATATGGGGTCCGCGGCTCGGCGTGGGGGTGGAGGCGATTGTGCCGCTCGGCCGAGATGGCGTCCTCGCGAAGCGCCTTGTACGAGGTGGCGCTGTAGAGGTCGACGGCAATTCCGTAGCGCTCGAGCAATATCTCGCCAGCCTCGCGGGCGGCCGAATGCGACGAACCCGAGAACACGATGGTCGCTTCGGCTTCGCGTCCGTCGGGTGCGGCGGCGAAGCGGTACATGCCCCTCAAGAGCCCGTCGACGTCTAGACCCTCGGGCGCCGGAGGTTGCAGGTAGTTCTCGTTGTAGGCGGTGACGTAGTAGAAGACGTCCTCGTTGGCCTCGTACATGCGCCGCAGCCCGTCCTTGACGATTGCGCCCAGTTCGTAGGCGAACGCCGGGTCATATGCCTGGCACGGCGGCACGGTCGACGCCAACAGCAGACTGTGGCCGTCCTGGTGCTGCAGGCCCTCGCCGTGCAGAGTGGTGCGGCCGGCCGTGGCGCCGATCAGGAACCCGCGGGCTCGGCTGTCTGCCGCGGCCCAGATCAGGTCGCCGACGCGCTGGAAACCGAACATCGAATAGAAGATGTAGAAGGGCACCATCGGTACGCCTCGGGTGGCGTACGACGTGGCGGCAGCGGTGAACGACGCCATCGAGCCTGCTTCGGTGATGCCCTCTTCGAGGA
>JAGQSP010000593.1 GCA_020439485.1 Acidimicrobiales bacterium
ATCGAGCCGCAATCGACATCATGGGCGAGATCCGAGATGACGGCCGCCGAAGGTACGAACTCGAAGACCTCGGATTTCGCGAGGTGCCCAATCGCTGGCGCAAGTTCTACCGGCATTGGGATGGTCCTACCGACGAGCTCGCTCCGAACGAGATCCTCTGCCCGGTTTGCAAGGTCGTGATCCGATCGGTTCGCGAGTTCAGGCCAGGCGACCGTGTCTATTGCATGCCATGCATGACGAGAATGGTTGTTGCCGAAGACGGCAAGGGTGGTCTCGTCGCCGAGGTCGTCTTCTGATCGGTCAGCCTGCAGAACCACACCCACACCAACTATCCCGGGGGAGGCCCGAACACCAATGGACTTTGAGATCTCAGAGAAGATGGAGACCATCCTCGGGATGGTCAACGAGTTCGTCACCAACGAACTGATCCCCCTCGAGGGTGAGATGTTGCACGGGTCGCCAGAGGCTCTCGACGCTCAGGTTGCCGACAAGCAGCGCAAGGTGCGCGAGATGGGCCTGTGGGCACCGAATCATCCCGAAGAGTTTGGCGGTCTAGGCCTCAACCTCCTCGAACATGGGTTGCTGACCGAGGCTCTGGGCAAGACCCCACTGGGGTTCACGGTCTTTGGCACGCAGGCGCCCGACGCGGGCAACATCGAGATCCTTCACAAGTTCGGCACGGCCGAGCAGAAGGAACAATGGCTGAGGCCGCTGGTCGAGGGCGAGATCCGCAGTTGTTTCTCGATGACCGAGCCAGAGATGCCTGGGTCGAACCCGGTGATGATGGGCACCGTCGCCCGAAAGGACGGCGACGACTATGTGATCAGCGGTCAGAAGTGGTTCACCTCGTCTGCGGACGGAGCAGCCTTCGCGATAGTGATGGCGGTCACCGATCCTGATGCGCCCCCGTACCGGCGGGCCAGCATGATCATCGTGCCGACCGACACACCCGGGTTCGAGCTCGTTCGCAACGTCAGCGTCATGGGGCACTCGGGTCACGGGCACGCGAGCCACGCCGAGGTCATGTACCACTCGGTCCGCGTTCCACAATCGAACCTGCTGGGTGACGAGGGAGGCGGTTTCGTCATCGCCCAGGAGCGCTTGGGTCCCGGGCGGATACACCACTGCATGAGGTGGCTGGGAATCGCCCAGCGGGCATTCGAGATGATGTGTGATCGGGCCAACACCCGGCCCATCGCCGAAGACGGATCGACGCTGGCAGACAAGCAGGCCATACAGCACTACGTGGCCGAGTCGTACGCCGACATCATGGGTGCGCGGCTGATGACGCTTCGCACAGCGTGGCTGATCGACCAGTACGGCGCGCCGGCGGTGCGAGACGACATTGCGGCCATCAAATTCACGGTTGCGAACGTCATGTTGAAGGTGATCGATCGGGCCATTCAGGTTCACGGAGCCCTTGGCGTCACCGACGACACGATCTTGGCCTACTGGTACCGCCACGAGCGTGCCGCCCGTATCTATGACGGCGCCGACGAGGTTCACAAGACCTCGCTGGGTCGGCGGTTGCTGCGCACCCGCAAGAACTAGCGTCGGGGCTATTCCCGCAGCTACGTTGCGGTGGTGCTGGGCGATCGCGACCGCTGGGACACCCGTTACGCAGATGCTTCGGTGGGGCGGCCGGTTGCCTTTGTCGCTGAGTGTGCCGACGCCCTGCCCCGAGCCGGACGAGCGCTCGACATAGCGGGCGGCACGGGCGCAACGGCGATCGAGCTGGCCCGCCGAGGCCTCGAGGTGACGTTGTTGGATGTGTCGCCCGTTGCGCTGTCGGTGGCGCAAGCCGAAGCTGATCGCCTGGGGCTTTCGTTGGCGACGCTGCAGGCCGACCTCGACTCAGACCCTTTGCCGGCAGGGCCGTTCGACGTGGTGGTCTGCGCGAACTTTCTCGATCGCGGTCTGTTGGGCTCGTTGGCCCATGTCATGGCGCACGACGCTTTGCTGATGGTGGTGGTCGCCACCGTCACCAACCTCGAGCGCAACCCCCGGCCGAGCAGACGGTACTTGGTCGAGCCCGGCGAGCTTCCGGGGCTGATCGACCCGCGGATTCGCCCGGTTTCGTACGGCGAGGGCTGGTTCGGCGACCGTCACGAAGCGCGCTTCGCAGGCCGTCGACGGTAGGTCTTTGGCACTGGGTCAGCGGAGGTAGCCGACAACACCCTCGGTGATGGAGGCCACCCACAGTTCGCCGTCGGGGGCGGTTGCGAACCCGACCACGCCTGCGACCCTGACCCCCAGCTCGACGGCCCGAGTCGTTTCGCGGTCGAGAGCCCACATCCGTCCAGATCCGTAGTCGCCAAACACATAGTGGCCGCCCAGGCCCTCGATCGAGCCCTGATAGACGACACCTCCCGTGACCGACTGGCCCAGGTCGCGGTCGTAGACCACAACCGGTTCGTGATGGTCTACGACATCACAACCTTCGAACGCGGCGAATCCTTCAAAGCAATTCCAGCCCAGGTTCGCCCCGCCATCGCCTGGCCCCACCCGGTCGATCTCTTCGAATTCGTTTTGACCCACATCGCCGATCCACAGGTCGCCGGTGTCGGGGGCGAAGCTCATCCTCCACGGATTGCGAAGCCCGTAGACCCAAACCTCGGGTGCGCCGTTGGTTCCGTCGGCGAAGGGGTTGTCCGGCGGAACCGAGTAACCACCTGCCACAGGGTCGGGATCGATGCGTACCACCGACCCCAACAAAGAGAAGGGGTTCTGACCGTTGCGTTCGGGGTCGCCACCGCTGCCACCGTCGCCCAAGCCCCAATAGAGCATGCCATCGGGTCCAAAGGCGAGGCCCCCGCCGTTGTGGTTCGAGTACGGCTCTGCCACCCGCATGATCTCGACACCGTCGTCGAACGCCAGCGCCTCGGTCCCCGCCCACGGCCAGGCCGTCAGCACGTTGGTGCCGTCGAGATCGCTCCAATGAACGAATACATGGGCTCCGTCCGGGCTGAACTCGACCGACAGGAGGCCGCGTTCGCTGTTGGTAGCGACCTTGTCGGTGAGGTCGAGAACGGGGTCGGCGGAGTCGCCGTCGAGCAAGAACCAGCGGCCAGTCTTGGACGCGACGAACGGCCCCGTGCCGTCGGGATGCCAATCGATGTCGAGTGGTTGCTCGACTTGCGCCACTTCGACCAGTTCGATCTGGATCGCACCCACGTCTATCTGTGGTGGGGCGGCAGCGGTGGTAGAGGTTGCCGGCTCGTCATCCGACTGGACGACCGATGAATCACCGCCAGCGGCCTCGGTCGTAGCTGGGGTGGTCGCGCTGGTCGGCGAGCGACCCTCGGGCACCTCGCTGGCGCGCTCAGGAGAGTCACTTCCGCAGGCCGCCAGCATGGTGAGTGCGAGCAGGGTGGTTGCCCACGAAGCCTTCATCGAGGTGGCCGGGGCACGAGCACAGGGGTGGATTGCACATATTGACGATATTCCGGCTCGTCACCCCAACGCTTAGCGGCCCCTCGTTCCAGCATCGGGATGCCGCTGATCCTGGTCAGCAGCAGGGTGACGAACAGGGGCGATACCAGGGTGAGGTACCACAATCCGTCGAGGGCAGGCAGTGCGATCAACGCGACGCCTATCCACAGGACGATCTCTCCGAAGTAGTTGGGGTGGCGCGACCACGCCCAGAGGCCCGTGGTGATGAAACGGCCCGAGTTTGCGGGGTCTGAGCGGAACTGAGACTTCTGGGCGTCGGCCACCACCTCGATGGCGAATCCCGCCAGCCAGATGCCGAGCCCGACGAACCCGAGTGCGCCGAAGCTGTGCTGGCTGTCTGAGGTGATTGCCGCAAGCGCGGCTCCGGCCGTGAGCGAAACCCAAAGGCCTTGAAGCGTCCAAGTGATGAAGAACGACTTGACGTCGTTCTTGATCTTGTCGAAGCGCCGGTCGTGACCGGCCTTGACGACGCGCCTGAACAAGAAGGTGCCCAGCCGAAGGGCCCAGATGGCCACCAGTGCGCCGAGCACATAGGACCGGGTGTCGAGTTCGTCGGCCAAGAGCAGAGCGAGCGCCGTAACCGTCAAGTAGGTAGCGGCGCCGGTGAGGTCGAAGTATCGCTCGGTCCTGGCCACATTCGAGGGCACAAAAACCAGCCAGTTCAGTCCGAAGGCGACGGCAACACAGATCCAGAAGGCCATATCGGGTTGAACAAGCGAGAAATCCAGGTATTCCGCTATTTCGCTCTCAAGACGGTTTCGTTACGAACCGATGACGATGAGCATCCGGAATCACCGGGTCTCACCGCCACGAGGGGCGGGGAGGGTCCAAGTAAGCAGGAGGTAGCGGAAATGTTCTTCCGCATCATCGAGCGGCTCAACAATGCCGGTCAGGACGAAACGGGCGGCGTCGCAGCCGAGTACGGCGTGATCATCGCCGGCATTGCCGTTGTCATCGCAGTCGCAGCGGCTGCGCTCGGCGGACGTATCGGCGCTCTGTTCGATTCGGTCCTCTGACAATCCCTGGTCGTCGCCGGTCGCACTTTGCGACCGGCGACCAGGAGGGACTCCGGTCGTGACTCGAACCCCGCTTCGATCGCAGCGCTCCGAAGACGGAGCCGTGGCAGCAGAGCTCGCTCTGTTGCTGCCAATACTCGTGATGCTGTTGTTCGGCATCATCCAATTTGGTCTCGCCTACAACCGGCTCCAGGGTGTGCATGCCGCCGCCCGCGAGGGAGCCCGTGTGGGTTCTGTCAGCCCCGGCAACGAATGTGCCCGGGCTGCTGATGCTTTGGACGGCCTGTCGATCACCGCCACGTGCACCGTGATCCAGGCGTGTCCGGGCGATCGGGTGATCGTTTCGGTCGAGGCCACTTCGGCTCTCGACATCCCCTTTGTCGGCAGCAGGAACGTGACTCTCACCGGAAGGGGTGAGTACCGATGCGAGGTATAGGTCGTGGCCT
>JAGQSP010000594.1 GCA_020439485.1 Acidimicrobiales bacterium
GCCGCAAGTCGAGCAGACGAGTCGAACCAGCTCGAGCAAGCCCTGCCCGTGCTGGGCCAATCGTTCATGTTCGGAAACCTGGTGAACGTGGGCGCCGGAATCCTGGGCGTTGCCACCGGCGGCCTCGGCGTTGCCGCCTATGGCATCGGCGCCGCGGTGGCCATCCCGATAAACCGCATGCGGATCGAGCGTCAGCAAAAGAAGGCGGCAGTTTCAGAGCTGTCGCGTTCGCTCAACGACGCCCTCTTCGGCCATGAGGGCGTGTCGCGCGAGCTGAACGCTGCTCTGGGACTCAGGATGATCGAGGCACGGGTCGAGCTGGAGGCCGCTATCGACCAAGCCCTGGCGTCCAAACGTCGAGCCGTCGAGACGTCCAAAGCCGAACTGGAGAACATGGCGCGCACCGAAGCCAAACAGCGCAATGAGGCAAAAGCCCAGGTCGCGGCACACATGAAGCAGGTGGCGGAGCTGTCGAAGCAGCACCGAGACATCGCAGGAGGCGCAGCCGGAGGCTCCTGAAGCACACGGCCGGAGGCTCCTGGGAACACAGCCGATCGAGAAATTTCTCGATCTCGCAGAACTTCTTCGTCGTGGGGTGCATCAGTCAAAGCACCAACACACCTTCCCCACAAGGAGAACCCACGATGGACTGCATCACCTACACCGACGACACTGGCTACGACCAGTACTCGAACAACACCATGTCGTTCGACTCCGACGGCGACGGCTACGCCGACACCACGATGATCGACACCGACGGCGACCAGTACGCCGACGTGATGATCTACGAGGAGGCCGGCTACAGCGAGGCCGTCATCGACACCGACGGCGATGGCTACTTCGACACCCTCGTCGCCGACACCGACGGCAACGGCGTCATCGATGTCCACATCGTCGATCAGGACGGCGACGGAATCGCCGAGTACGAGGCCTACGGCGAAGACCCCAACGGCTCGTTCGTCGACAACGGATTCGACGTGCTCGACGCCTCCGACGACGTCACCGACACAGCGGTGTTCGACGCCGACATCACCACGATCACAGACGATCCGGTCGAACTCTCCGACTCGATTCACGGCGAACCGATGGCCGAGATCACCTACCACCAGGCACAGCCCGGGCCAGTCGACTGCTTGCCGACGTCGGTCGCGATGGTGCTGACAGAGGTGACCGGCGAACTGGTTCCCGCGGACGACGTGGTTGCCTTGGCCAACGAGATGGACATGATGACCTCAACGGGTATGGCAGCCGAAGACGGTGTGCGCCTGCTCGAGGAGTACGGCATCGAGGCCGAGTTGACCTCCGGAACGCTCGACGGCCTGCGCGACCAGCTCGACTCAGGCACCGGGGTGATAATCGGGCTCGACTCGGCCGACCTGTACTCGAACGGCGGCGGGCCCTTCGACGAGGGCATGGAAGCGGGTCACGCAGTGGTCATCACCGGCATCGACGACGAGGCCGGCCTGGTGTACATCAACGATCCCGGCTTCCCCGATGGGGCCGGCGTGGCCATCTCGATCGAGACCTTCGAGGATGCATGGGCCGACTCGGACAACCTGATGATCGAGATCGTCGGAAGCGGCGACAGCACCGAAGGAATGGGCATCATCGAGCGCCTGCTGATCCCGATCAACTTCGTCCTCGACCGCTGATCCGTGAGCAGTGCCGGCGAATCGTTCGCCACAGCATTTCATGGGGTGCCCCGGCTTCGGCCGGGGCACCCGACGTTGTGGTTGTCACAGCGCTGGCGGAGCCGCCACGAACTCGACCCGCTGGCCGTCGATCAGAGCGATCGCGTCGCCGAACCCGACAGCATCGGAGTGACTGCCCAAGTCGGTGGCCGAACCGCGTTGATCAACCCACATGATCCGTCCGTCGTGCAGGGTCGCCAACGCCGCCCGGGAACCACCCCGAAGACCCACACACCC
>JAGQSP010000595.1 GCA_020439485.1 Acidimicrobiales bacterium
TGCCCTTCAAGTCGATGTCTCTCGGCGCCCAGGAGGTCACACCGCTCGAGCAGGCCGTCGGCTATTCGGTGTTGGCCAACGGCGGCGTCCGCATGGAGCCCTACTACATCGAGCGAATCGAAGACCGCGACGGCAACATCTTGTATCAGCACGTTCCCCGTGGCGAACGGGTGCTCAGCGAAGACACCGCGGCTTGGGTCACCAACGTGCTGGAATCCAACGTCCGCTTCGGCACCGGCACCAGGGCCGCAATCGCCAATGGTCAGCCGGCCGCCGGCAAGACCGGCACCGCCCAGGACTTCGGCGATGCGTGGTTCGTCGGTTACACGCCTTACTACTCCACAGCTGTTTGGATCGGCGACCCCACCGAGATCGTCGAGATGCGCAACATCTGGGGGCTTGGCGGGGTCACCGGCGGCCGGGTGCCTGCACCGATATTCGGCAGCTTCATGAGCAAGGTGCACGAGTCGTTGCCGATCCGCGAATTCCCGGCAGACCCGCCGGGTCCGCGCGCCAGCCGCTTCCTGCACCTGCCAGACGAGAAGTGCGACGTCGAGATCGAACTCGACGACGGCACCACCTACGAGGTCGAGCTCGACTGCACCGACGTCAGGGTCGATCTGGGCGAGCGCAACGGCACGTTCCTGCCGCGCGACGACGCCCTGTGCGAGATCGAGGTCGTCGACCCCGACGGGCTGGTGCGCCGCGAAAAGATTCGCTGCGTCGACGTCGTGTCTCGCGTGAACACCACCACGACGACCATCGAGGAGACCACCACCACCTCCGAGGCCGACGCCAGCACCACAACCACCGATGGTGGCTCCAGCACCACCACGACCACTGCCGGTGGCGCGTCGTCTACCACGACCACAACCGCGGCCACCTCGTCTACGACCACCACGGCGGCCACGTCGTCTACGACAACCACGACGGCCTCGTCGTCGACCACAACCACAGCAGCGACGTCGTCGACCACGACCACCGCGGCGGCGACCACCACAACGGCAGCCGGCGGCTGATTCGCTGCAGGACGTTCGCGCGGGCCGCCGGAGGTGCTAGAACGAACCCGGTCGTCCCAAGTGGAGGTGTGAGTTGACCAACCTCACGGCACTGCTCGAACTCCAGAACCTCGACACGCGTCTGGATCAGCTCGAGCACAAGCGGGCACACATGCCCGAGGCGGCGCGCATCGCCGAGTTGGATCACAGCCTCGAGGCCATAGCGAACCGTCGTGTCGAGCTGGCCGACAAACGCCACGCCATCGCGCGGTCCCAGAAGGCCATCGAGGACGAGATCGCCGGCATCGAGGCCAAGCGGGCCGAGGACACCGACCGCATGTACAACGGCGGCATCACTTCTCCCAAGGAGCTGACCGCTCTTCAAGACGAACTCGACAGCTTGGCCAGGCACCAGTCGAGCCTCGAGGACGAGGTTCTCGAACTGATGGAGCAGGCCGAGCCCCTCGACGCCACGCTCGCCAAGTTCGATGCCAAGGCCGCAGAGCTCCAAGACGAGCGGGGTCGCACCGAAGCAACCATGACCGTCGTCATCGCCGAGATCGACGCCGAACACGGGGCGGTCACGGCCAAGCGCCAGGCGGCTGCGGCATCGGTCGAACCCGATCTGCTGGCTCGCTACGAGCGCATGCGCAACGGATCGCGAAGTGGTGTGGCCGTCGGTTCGCTCAGCGCCGGGGTGTGCTCGGCGTGCGGGCTGGGCGCGTCGGCCGTGTTCCTCGACCGCATCCGGTCGCTGTCACCGGGCGAGATCGTCAACTGCGAGGAGTGTGGCGTAATCCTGGTTCCGGTCGGTGGTACCTGATGCTGTTGTGGTTTGCCGGAGCCTCTCTGGTGTTGATGTGGGTTGTGTTCCGTGACCCGGCCATAGATCATCGCCTGGTCATCGTGGGTGCGCTGCTGCCAGATTTGGTCGACGTGGCCGTTGGCGGTGGGTTCGACGCCGATTCGGGGCCGGCCCACACCCTGGTGTTTGCCGTCGGGCTGATGTTTGCGGTCATGGGCATCACCGTGGGCAGGCGTCTGCTCAGGCGCCGACTGCTGGCCATTCCGATCGGCTGGTTCTTTCACCTGATTCTCGATCCCGTATGGCCGCACTCCTCACTGTTTTGGTGGCCGGTCGACGGCGGCTCGTTCGGTGGCGTGCCGATTCCGGCATTCGACCGTCCACTGGCGCTGACGTTGTTGCTCGAGGCCGCCGGTGCCCTGGCCTTGGTGTGGGCCTATGGCCGCTTCGGGTTGTCCGACCCGGCCAGGCGTTCGGTCTTCGCCCGCAGCGGACGAATAGACCGCCAGCTCACAGACGGAACCCCGCCCACGTGTTGATACTGGTTCGCCATGGTCGCACCAGCGCCAATGCTTCTGGCCTGTTGCAGGGCCGGGTCGACAATCCGCTGGACGATCTGGGGCGCATGCAGGCCGCAGCGGTGGGGGAAGCGTTGGCCAACCTGGGCATCCGGCGTGTCGTTTGTTCTCCGTTGGCACGTGCGGTGTCGACCGCGTCCGAGATCTGTTCGCGGGCCGGCGTCGAGGCCGAGGTCGACGAGCGCTTCATCGAGCTCGACTATGGGCAATACGACATGATCCCGCTGGCTGATGTGCCGGGCGAGGTTTGGGATCGTTGGCGGGCCGACGCTTCGTTTGCGCCCCCGGGCGGAGAGTCGCTGCTGGATCTGAGGCAAAGGGTCTGGGCCGGCCTCGAAGAGCTGGCCGACCAGGCTCGCCGCGACGACATTGCCGTCGTGTGCCACACATCGCCCATCAAGGCCGCGGTTCAGTGGTCGCTGGGCGTCGAAGAAGAACTCTCGTGGCGAATGCGCCTGGACCCGGCGTCGATCTGTCGGGTGGCGGTGCGCGACCGGCCCGTGATGGTCTCGTTCAACGAGACCGCTCACCTGGCGGGCCTCAGCCCTGGGTAGTTGCCGTGGTCGTGGTGGGCTCGGTGGTGGTCGAGACGGGCTGAGTGGTTGTGGAGACCGCCACCGTCGTGGTGGTGGTCGGCTCGGCCTTGGTGGTGGTTGTCGGCTCGGTGGTGGTCGTCGTGGTCGCCAGTCTCCGCTCTTCGGAGATGCGCCTGGCCTCGGCCGCGTCGGTGGTGAAGGTGGCCTTGCAGGTCGACTGGCGAATGCCGCT
>JAGQSP010000596.1 GCA_020439485.1 Acidimicrobiales bacterium
GTTGGCGCCAAGCCGGCCGAAGTGACCTCGAAGTACACCTGGAAGTAGCGGGTCTGGCCTGCTGCGGTGTTGCCGGGCATCAGGACCACGAGTTCACCGGTGGCATCCGTCGAAGCGTCGAAGGTGGCGCTGGGATCGAACTGGAACGGCACGTCGACGTTGACGATCGCACCAGACCCGTCGACCTCGACGACCTTGAGCGACGCTGTGTCTATCGACCCACCGCCTCCTGCGGCGCCAAGAGCAGCCGTGAAGTCAACTCCGGCGACAGCGGGGTGATCGACGCTCGCGACCCCCAGCGGACCCACCTCGAAGTTGGTGCGGTAGCGGCGATCGACATCGTGCCAGACCGGAGGCGAGATCAGGCCCGAGAGGTTCTCGTGGATGATCACCCTGAAGTGGAGCCAGCCGATCGAGTAGATGTCGAGGTCGCCGTCACCGTCGAGATCGGCGAGTTTGGTGCCGTCGTGGTTCTCCTCGTTTGTGTGAACCGGTATCGGCTTCCACGCAGAGCCCGTGCCCGACATGTTCTGCAGCACGTACACGGTGCCGTCGGCCTCGGTCGGGCCATGTTCGCCGATGACGGCGTCCTGGTCGCCGTCACCGTCTATGTCGGCCACGTCGAGCGAGTGGATCGGAAACGCCCCCTCGAACATCAGGTGCTCTGGCCATTCGGTGGTTGGGTCGAGGGGCTGCTCGTACCAGACGACCGAGTTCTGCGGGTCGTACTCGTGAGACACGACGATGTCGATGCGTCCGTCGAGGTTGATGTCGGCCGGAACCATTCGGTCGGGCAGACGATCTCCCAGCACCGGCTGCCCGGCGAAGCAGCAGGTCGTCGGGTTGTGCAGCACGAAGTCGGTGTAAGAGCCATTGGCTTCGCGGCGCGACCACATGTGTCCTTGAATGAAGTCGAGATCGCCGTCGCCGTCGATATCGACGAACGCCGCCTCTTCGCCTTGGGAGGGCAGGCTGGTCAGGACAGTGGGCCAGGTCGTGTTGATCGGGTCAGCGGGAACGGTGATCTTCTCGATGCCCAACGCTCGGTCGTTCCACAGCGTGTAGATCTCGACTCCGGTCGGCGTCTCTACGAAGGTGACACCCTGGTGAAACTCGTTCGTGGCAGTGACGATGTTCTGGATGTTGGATCGGCTGGTGAAGCTGCCCGAGCCGTCGTTCTCGGACCACACATAGGTCATCGAGTTGAGGCCCTGCTCGCCAAACACGTCGAGGTCGCCGTCGCCGTCTACGTCGACCAGCAAGAAGGCATGGAGCATTGGCGACGGCAGCACGTGGCGCGTCCAACTGCCACCCAACGAACCCGGATTCTCGAACCAAGCACGGCCCGCGAGAAGGTCGAGGTCACCGTCGAGGTCGATGTCGCCATGACGGACCCAAGCCTGCTTGAGCGTGTTGGTACCCACGAGATGACGCTGCCAGCTGCCCACGTCGTGACCTGGGAACGGATTGGCGAACAGCCTGAGTTCAGGTGTGCCTTGGTTGAACGGCTTGGACACGATGTCGAGGTCGCCGTCATCGTCTATGTCGGCGAGCTTTGACTCGTGGTTGTCGATGCCGGTAGACACCAGGTCGCGCACGAACGAGCCAGCGCCATCGCCGTAGAACACGACCGATCGCGCGGCCGCTCCGGCATTGATGGCCATCTCGGCAGCAAACACGTCGATGAAGCCATCGCCGTCTACATCGCCGGTGTCGACACTGTGACCCTCACTCCACGTGCCGGCCAGTTCGTGTGTGAGCAGGGTTGTGTAAACCCAGGTGGCACCGTCCCATTCGTAGTAGCCGAGCCCACCGGGATTGTCGCCCGAGGCGGTGATCAGCTCGGGCCGGCCGCCTTGGACGATGTCGGCGATGTGCCACCTGTAGCTGGCTTCTGCCAGATTGAC
>JAGQSP010000597.1:0-927 GCA_020439485.1 Acidimicrobiales bacterium
TTGACGTCATGGGTCTGGCCCAGGCCGCCCATGTGATCACCCGCGAGATCGAACCCGATGTCGCCACACGTTCGGGCACGGCCGACAATGCCGATTCGTCGCAGACGCAGGCGTCGGGCCAGGGCGAGACACTGTTGTTGTTGGACGTGGGCGAAGACCGTCGCGTCGCGATCTCGTTGTCCGATGTTGCACGGCTCGAGCGCTTCGGCTCACACCAGGTCGAGCAGGTCGGTTACCAGGACGTCGTGCAGTACCGGGGCGAGCTTCTGGACATCATCGACGTCGGCACCGCGCTCGGCATGGCCGACTGGCGAATGCGTGGTGAGTCGCAGATCGAGGTGGTCGTCTATCGCCATCACGGTCGCGAAGTCGGACTGGTGGTGTGCGGAATCCTCGACATCGTCTCGCGTGCCACCTTCGGCGAGCACGACGGGATGGATGTCATCGACGGCCGCGTCACCGAACAACTCGATGTTGCCGAATTGGTCTCGCGGTCGATGCCGATGGCTGCGACCGGAGGAGGCTGGTGATGGATACGACCCTCGAAGCCGCGGCCGGCGTGGCGTCACAAGCCAGGCGCATGTGCACGTTCAGGGTGGCCGATCTGTGGCTGGGCGTTCAGGTGGACGACGTGCAAGAGGTACTGCGCAACCGCGGTATCACGACGGTTCCCCTCGCTCATGCAGCCGTGCGTGGGCTTTTGAATCTTCGCGGTCAGATCACAACGACGATCGACCTGAAGCGTCGCCTGGAATTGGCCGGCGACGGTTCTGAGCAAGGCGGCGCACACCTCGTTGTCCGCCACATGGGCGAGTCGATAAGCCTGCTGGTCGACGCGATCGACGACGTGATCGACGTCGACCCTTCCACGTTCGAACCCCCGCCCGAGACCGCCACGGTCCAGGTGCGAGAGCTGATCTCGGGCGC
>JAGQSP010000597.1:969-3196 GCA_020439485.1 Acidimicrobiales bacterium
CGGATCGGAGCAACCCTATGAGCCCGTGGTTCGAAGAGCCTCAGACCAGACTCGATCCTGGCGTTGCGCTCGTGGTCGACGACTCGCGGGCGATGCGCTTGCTGTTGGCCCGCAGCCTCAACCGCTGTGGGTTCCGGGCATTGGAGGCCGGCGACGGTTTCGCGGCCATGGACCTGCTCGACTCGCTTGGCGCCGTCAGTCTGTTGCTAGTGGACTGGACGATGCCGACGATGAGCGGGGTAGAGCTCATCCGGCGCATCCGTGAAGATCGCCGATTCGCCGACGTGCCGGTGCTGATGGTGTCGTCGGAGACAGCGCCCGATCGCATGGGAGAGGCGCTCGAGGCGGGCGCCGACGACTATCTGATGAAGCCGTTCGACGCAGCGATGTTGGCCTCAAAGCTCGAGCTGCTCGGCTTCGAGATCGCCGACCCAGAGGCCATGGTGGAGGCTTGAGGTGAAGCTTTCGCTGGCCGACCAGCAGTTCATCCGCGAGCTGGTCGAAGCTCGAACCGGCATCAGGATCGACCCGACCAAGACCTACCTCGTCGATCAGCGCATCGGCGATCTCAGGCTCGAACTGGGTTTGGCGTCTCCTCAGGAGGTGGTCGAGACCGTTCGCCGCAACGAGTTCGGTCCCGTAGCCGAGCGCGTCATCGACCATCTTTCGACTCACGAGACGAGCTGGATGCGGGACCTGACGCCCTTTAGGGCGATGGCGCAAACGATCTTGCCCGAGCTGGCCGAGGCTCGACGCGACAAGGTGCGTATCTGGTCGGCTGGCTGCAGCACCGGCCAGGAGGCATACAGCGTCGCCCTGACCATCGCAGAACACGTGCCCGGCCTCGCCCACCGAGTCGAGATCGTCGGCACCGACGTGTCGAGGGCCACGGTCGCCAAGGCCGAGGCGTCGGTCTATACCCAGACCGAGGTCAATCGCGGCCTTCCGGCCGAGATGCTGACCAAGTACTTCGAGCGTTCTGGCATCGAGTGGCGTCCCAACCCGGCGATCCGCCAGATGGTCAGGTTCACCCATCACAACCTGTTGACGCCGGCGGGTGCGCTGGGGCGCTTCGACCTGGTGTTGTTGCGCAACGTCATCTTCTATTTCGAGCCGCCCGTGATCAGGCAGGTGCTTGGCCACGTCGGCAGGGCGATTGTGCCCAACGGCCTGCTGCTACTGGGATCTGCCGAGGTCAGGTACGGATTCGAGAGCGGGCTTTCTCCCGAGCGGATCGGCAACGCCACCTTCCTGCGCAAGTCGCCTGTGGCGAGACCCGCGATCGGAGCGGAGGTCAGGTGATCACCAACGACACACTTCGCGAGATCGTGTCCCAGGTGTGGGAGGTGCAGCTGGGTCTCGAGTTCAACCCGGTCGACACCCCAGAGCGCGACACGGCCCAGGTCTATTCGATGCGCGTGCGCATCAACGGCAGCTGGAACGGCGAGATTCGGGCATGCGCCGGCCGCAAGGGCGCTGCCGTGATCGCCAAGGCGGTGTTCGGGTTGGACCTCGACGATCTGTCCGAACGCGACATAGCCGACGGTATAGGCGAACTGGCGAACATCGTCGGTGGCAACGCCAGGGCTCTGCTGGACGGCCGAACCTTCATCGGGCTTCCAGAACTGATCGAGCGGTGCAGCGGATGTGAGCCGCAGTCTCAAAACGCGATCGTGGCGGTCGATGTTGGAGGAGATGTGGTGGTTTTCTCCTCGAGGCTCCGCCCCGGCGAACAAGACGCTCCTCACCGGAGCGGTGAAGATCTCGTGACAACAACCGAGAGCAGTTGAAAGAGGATCAGAAAAGATGATCGACAAGCTCAGCATCAAGAAAGTAATCGTGGGCAGCTTCGCAATAGCGCTTGTTGTTGTCACGGCCACCGGTCTCTACGTTCGTTCGACCGTCAACGGTCTCGACGAAGCGCACGTTCAGCAGCAGCAGCTCGAGGCCTTGAAGAAGGACCTGCTGGTCATTCAAGAAGAGATGACGGGCCAGCGAGCCATTCAGGCCGAGCTGGCGATCACCGGCGACGTTGCCCTCGCAGAACAGTTCGAGGAATCGGCGGGCAGGGCATTCGCTCAATGGGATCTGGCGCTCGAGCGCCCCATGGCCGAAGAACTCGAGCTGGCCGACGCCGTCGAGCGCATCATGGAGATCGACGTCGTTCACGATGCCACGTTCGGTGATGTGCTGGTTCCGGCCGCAGAGGCCGGCGACCAAAAAACAA
>JAGQSP010000598.1 GCA_020439485.1 Acidimicrobiales bacterium
CACCCGGTGCCCCAGATCACAGGTGTTGTCACGCCGAAGTGGCGCCGCGACGCTGCGATGGCCCCGCACGACCTCGTGCTGGTGGCCACCAGCCAAGCCTCACCTAATTCGACGGAGGCCGCGGCAACCACGCCGGTTGCGTCTGTGGTGTTTGGCGGGACCTCGACAAAGGCAGCGACGATGCCGGCGTCCTGCAGAACCGGCCGGGTGAATCGGTTGATCAGCTCGCGCGACACGTCGCTGGCGTCGTGCAGCACGACCACGCTGGTCAATTGTCTGTCCGCCGCCAGCGCGGCGAGAGCAGCGTGAGCAGCTGGCGGACCGCCGATGTCCAAACCCGCATTGCCGGCGTCGGCATCGACAGCCCGAACGGCGACACCTCCCAGAACTGGTAGGCCCGACGCTTCGATGACGGGCAGCGACAGATCCGAATAGAGGTCGACGCCGTGCACCAGAGCGGTGTTCGTCTGGACGAGCTCATCCGCGCATGCGATGGTCGACACCTCGTCGGTGGGCGCACACGAGTCCAGCGCTATCTGCCTCTTGCCCGAAGCTGCTGCCGTGTAGTTCCACCACTCGACTGCAGCTTCTACACCCAACCGGAACGCCTCGTACGAGCCCGAGGCGCTGGCCTCAGTGTTCAACAGTCCGATCTTCCACGGCGGCGGACCGACGAACGTGGTGGTCGGTTGGGCGGTCGTGGAAGAAACCGGTGCTGTAGACGGGGTCGTCACCGCCGTGGTCGTCGGCGCAGCGGTGGTGGTCGACCGGGGCACCTCCGTCGTAGGCTCTGGCCGTGTCGTCGATGTCCTTGCCGGAGGCTGTGTAGATGTCGACAGCGAGCCGAGCAGGTCCGACGATGCACCGGCGCGCGCCGGGTCGTCTGGACTCAGCTGGGTGGTGACCAGCTCGATGTCTGCTCCGTCTTGCGAGGTGCCGCTGGCCGAGGAGGTGCACGCGGGCGCCACCAACGCAATCGCTGCACACACGGCAGCTAGCGCGTTCAGACGATGGCGGTTCATGCGTTGTCGGTCGACCGTGGGTCTGGCGGCTGAACCGGTTGTGCCCGCCATGCTCGACAAGAACTGAAGCCGAACCCTCGTCGGTCGACACTCTCACAAGCGACCGTCCGGCGCGGGGAGGCACCACAGATGACCACGACAGCAACCAGCACCAGCTCGGCCGATCGGGCCTGGGTTGCGCTGCGCATAGTCGACGTCTTGAGATCGGCCGGTATCGACGCGTACTTCGACGCCGGCAAGGTCCACACCGGCGCCGAACTGATCGACGTCGACTCATTGCTTCCTCACCTGGCTCGCACAGACCGAGCCGCGTGGCCATCGGCGGTCCAGCAATACGCCACAGGGGTTGCGGCACGCCTGACCGAACGCAGTACCCAGCCGTCTTCACCGCTGGGTCGCCTGGTCGTCGAAGATGTGGTTCGCTCGCAGCGCAACTCTTCGCCCTCAACCTCGCTGGCCGCCGCCCTCGGTGTCACGCCCCGCAAGGCCTCGCCGATCAGCTCCGGACGCCTCGACCTGTCACCTGCGCCAAACCCGACGCCAACCCGCCGGCCGGCGACCCCCACAGCGCCGCAGGCGCCCGCCGCCCCGCCTGCACACCAGCCGCCGTTGAGCATCGCCGACGCGCCAACGCCCCGCATCATCGTCAACCCGGCGGCCGGGCCGGGGTACGACCTCGCCGAGCTCGAACGAGCCCTCGAAACGCTGTCGGTGCGAGTTGTGTCGAGCGACATGACCAAGGGCATCCCCGCAGAAGCCCTCGGTCCATCGGCGATCCCGGGCACCGTGACCGCACTGACGCTGGGCGGAAACGACTGGGTCACGACCTCACACCTCGACAGGTGGCGGATCGATCGCGACATCGCCGAGGCGATGGCCGAGGGACGAATCCGCGACGCTTGCCGGCCCGATGTCGACTTGGTGCTGGTCGATTCGACCAGCCGGGTGTTCGTTCTCGAATCAGACCTTCCCGAGATCGGGGCGGCGTTGGCGTACCTGGAACTGCATGTACCGCTTCGTCCCGGCGAGACAGCCCTTATCGCCACCGGTGGCGAGCACGTCGCCATCGTCTCGTTGGGCGACACCCCGACCAAGGCTGCGTTGGCCGCCCTGGTCGACAGCGCCGTTGGTGAACATGCCAAGCGGCCTGGTCGGCTGCGCCCCGCCCTCTACAGGTGGGAGCCCGAAGGCCGCATAAGTCTTGTTGCCGACGACCTCGACACGGCCGCCGGTCGACTGGCGGTTCGCGCCCTCGTCCGTACAGCGGAGCCTTCCGAGCTGTAACGTCGACCCGATGTTGATCGTCGGGTTGACCGGAGGAATCGGGGCGGGCAAGTCGACCGTCGCAGAAGCGCTTGCGCGGCGTGGCGCCGTGGTGATCGATGTCGATGGCCTGGGCCGTCAGATCATCGGCCATGGTGGATCTGCGGTGGAAGAGGTCGTCGCCCGATTTGGCGAACAGGTTCGCAGCTCGGCCGGCGACATCGACAGGGCGGCCCTGGCTTCCATCGTTTTCAGCGACTCGCAGGCGCTTGCCGATCTCAACGCCATCAGCCATCCGCGCATCAACGAACTCATCGACTCGACCGTCGATCGGTTGCCTGGTGATTCGATCGTGGTGCTCGAGATGGCGGTGTTGGTCGAAAGCACCCTCGGCTGGGACAACCGGCACCGATATGAGGTCGTGGTTGTGGTCGAGGCGCCCGTCGAAGTTCGTGTTTCGCGCCTATTGGGGCGGGGAATGTCGACCGAAGACGCAAGGGCCCGTATCGAGAGCCAGGTCTCAGACGAAGAGCGCCGTGCCGTGGCCAACTATGTCATCGGAAACATCGGCACCGTCGACGATCTGTCGCACTCGGTCGGCGAGCTCTGGTCTGAGCTGCAGCGCCTGCACGCCGAGAAGATGGGGTGAGCCGCGTTGGATAACCGCCAGGTCGCAACCCTCGCCGCCATTCTGGTGGCCGCCCTGATCGGCCTCGTGGTGGTGGTCAACCTGACCGGCGACGACGAGCCGCCGACCTCGACCACCACGTCGTCGACGTCTTCCACGACCACTCCGACCACCGCCGACACCTCACCCAGCACCACCGTGCCGGCCGACCTCGGCGACCGGGTGTTGGCCCAGCTGGCCGCCCGCACTGCCGACTCGACCGAACGGGCCCGCAGCCTGGCTGCGCCGGGTTCGCCGGCCGAAGCCTATTTCTTGCACCAGGTGGCCGCCCTGTCGATCGTGGGCGACCAGCCGGTCGCCCGCCTCGAGGGAAGCGAGCCCTGGAGGGTCTGCGACCAGGTCGACGGCGGAGCGAGGTGTCGCACCTTCGATGCTTTGACCACCGACGCCGACGGTCGCCTGTTCTCGTTCGAAATCGACGGTCGCTCCATCGAAGGACGCCTGGTCGTCGACGGATACACGGTCTCCGACGGCGGCGTGACCGTGTCGTTGGTTTCGGCCTATCGCACCATCCCAGACGACTCGATGGTCGTGATCGTCGAGATAGAGAACGGCCGCAGCGACGGCATCATCGCGAACGGCTTCGCTGCTGTTTACAGCGATCCGACATTGGGCGACTTCGAGGTCGCCAGTTCGGTGGGCCTGGACGCAATCGCCGGCGGTGGCAGTGCGCGCATGCTGTTCGTGTTCGATGGCGGCGACATCGCCGGCGATCTGGTGCTGCCGTTCACGTCGGCCGACTTCACCGAATCGTTCCAGATCACCCTCACGGCAGCAACGCCGTGACGATGGCGTAACCCTCAGCCAAGGCTGCCCGGCGCCACCTCTGCAACGGTGCCGGTGGCTGGGGCTTCGTCCAGCCGCGCCACCCTGATGGTCGCCTGCCGGCCGAGCAACCTGGTTTCGAGAGCCTCGATGAGACGCGAGACACCCAGCGGCTCAGAAGTGGCAGCCAGGTCGACAGTCACCGAGCGAGGCGTGGCTGCGGCTGCCACCAAGGTCACCGAATGGCGTGGCCCGATCCATGCCTCGACCAACTCGGCCGCGATGACCTCGGGATCTGCCGAGCCGCCCACGCCCAACCGTTGAACCCACTGCACCGACAGGTTGACCTCTCCGCCTACCGCCAGACCGACCTGCTCGGCCAGCGCCGCGGTCGCCTGGGGTGCCGTCGGCCCCGCTATTTCGAGCACGACCTCACCCCCGGCTGCGTCGATGCCCAGCAGCTCGTAGCCCTCGCCGTACTCGGCGCTGAGCCATGAGGTGACCACCGGATCGACTCGCTCGCTGGTGCTCAGCGAGTCTTCGGCGCTCTGCCCCGCCAAGGCCAGCCCCAGCGACTGCTCGGACCATCTGACCGCAACATCGGTGTCGCTGCCCAGCAGGGGCTCGAGGCTGGTGCGCAGGTCGAAGGCCCTGGGCGGCGAGTCCGGACCGATCAGGTCGACGGTCACGTTTGCGCCATCGATGGTGATGTCGTCGATGATCAGCTCGGCATCGCCGAGCCAGGCCTCGGTTGCAGACCTGACCTCGGAGCGGCGCTGGGCATCCTCGACCGCCGACGCCGACCTGGCCGCCAGCGGCACGAAGATGGCGAAGAAGGCCACCACCACCAGGGCCACCACCGCAGAAACGGCCGGATGCCTGGTGACGAGCTTGATGGTGGGCACCACTCCGGTGGCGAACAACACGCCCATCGAAACCACGACGATGGCCACCAGGTTGGTCAGGTACAGCAACAGTGCACCCGACGCCAGGTCGGTCTCGCCGGCCTGCAATGTGATGCCGACCGCCGCCAACGGAGGCACCAGGGCCACCGCGACTGCAACGCCGGGCAGCGAGGTCGACAACTCTTCGCGCGCCGTTGCATAGGCGCCCGCAGCACCAGCTGCCACCGCCACGACGAAGTCCTTCACGTCTGGCGCCGTGCGGCTGGTCACCTCGCTCTGCAGCTCGAAGTCGGGCAACACCCAGGCCAGGAAGACCGACAGCAGAATCGACCCCAGCGTGCTGACCACCACGACAATTCCCGCCCTTGCCATCCGCTGCGGAAGGCCAAGAGCACACGCCGTGGCGAAGGTCATGATTGGCGTCATCAAAGGAGCGACCAGCATGGCGCCGATCACCACGGCCGCCGAGTTGGCGGCCAACCCCACGGCGGCGATGGTCACCGACAACATCAGCATCACGCCATAGCGCAGCAAGGCCCCGCGCCCTTCGCGAGGCAGCAGGCGGCTCATGACAGCGCGCCGCTCGGCGGGGCTGAAGCGGCCGTCGGTGAGGGCCTCTTCGATTATTGCGTCGAGTCGCCTCGTGTCGGTGAGCGGATCGGTCACAGCACAGAAGGTAGCGCCCGGATGGTTGGTGTGGTCGGCGTCGGGCGCATGTACGAACAGCCCCGAGGCCGATAAGTTGCGGTCGATGCCGTCTGCCCAGCACCAGCCGCCGGGACGAGTTGCCGTTCGCGCCGCCGAGCGTTCGTCTGGGCGCGCCGGTCCTCTGGCCCGCATGCAGGCGGTTCTGGTGCTGATTATCGCCGCGGCACCGCTGACGGCCTCAGGGCACTATTTCGCGAACCGGGTCACTGGTCACGGCGGCAGCGCCGGCGTTGCGAGCTTGTTGTGGCTTCCGGTGTTCACAGCCATCGGTCTGGGCCTGGTCGCCGCCGGGCTTGCCGCTCTGGCTCCCGGCTGGCATCGGTCTGGCACCCGCACGACAGTTGCCATGCTGGCCGTGGGCCTCATAGCTGCGACCACCGATTGGATGCGCCTCGTCGGGTCTCGCACCGGGATGGCGCTCAACGCCGCTGGCGCCGGGGTTGCCATGGCCTGCCTGCTCGGAGCCGTGGCCAGGCGGCGGGCCGAAACCACACGGATTGCACCTCGTAACAGCGAGCTTGTTCTCGAATGGTTCGGCTCTCTGTTGGTCTTCGGCGCTGCCTTGGCGCTGGTGCTGCCCCACACGGTTTCGATACATGGCGTCCAGAACGATTGCTCACCCATGTGGGCGATACTCGAGACACGCTGCTGGAATCCCGACACGCCATGGTGGCCGCTGCCGGTGGCCGCAGCGGTGATGGGTTTGACCACCCTTGCCATCGTCAGGTCGGCTCCTGTCACCCGCTGAGCTTGACAAGGGCGGCCCAGCGGACGATAGGTCCCCTGTGGGCTTTACTCTCGACGCGAGGGCAAAGGGCGGCCCGCGTGACCGACGAACGGAGACTTGTCAGTGAATTCCAAGCGAGTGGTGGTCGTTGGCCAGGGTTATGTTGGACTGCCCCTGGCCATGTTGGCCATCGAAAAGGGCCATCAGGTCGTCGGATATGACGTAGACAAGGTCCGCGTCGAGGCACTGGCGCGGGGCGAGTCGTTCGTCGAGGACATCTCCGATCAGGAGGTGGCAGACGCTCTCGCCAGCGGCAGGTACCAGGCCACCACAGATTCCGATCTGCTCAGCGGGTTCGACGTGATCGTCATCACGGTTCCGACGCCGCTGCGCGAGACACTTCCGGACCTCTCCTACGTCGAGGCCGCAACCCGCACGCTGGCACAGCACCTTCGCCCCGGTGCAACCGTGAT
>JAGQSP010000599.1 GCA_020439485.1 Acidimicrobiales bacterium
GTCGACTTCTCTGCCTGACACAACAAACTGAACGAACCAAAGAGGCCCGGATGCTTTGCATCCGGGCCTCTTCGCGTAGTTCTTGACGGGCGAGATCTCTGTCAGGCGCCTATGGCTCGGCGGGTCTCCTTCAGCACAGCGTTGAAGTCGCTGTGGCTGAGACCCAACTCATCCAGGCACGGGGGCACCAACATGAAGAAGTCGTTGTCCTCGTCGATGTCGCCGGCAGCCAGGTGGGCCACCACGTCGGCCAGGTAGGTGGCCGCAGCGAGCGGACCCCGGCCCAGCGGATCGTGGTGGTGTTGAATCGCCTCGCCGATGTCGTCGGGAATGGTCCAGTGTTCACACACGACACGACTGACCTCGCCGTGATTCACGTCGAGCATTTCCAGCTCGATGCGTGCGGCCTGATCACCGATCGTAAGCGTCGGATCTTCGAGGATCGCCGTCGATGCGTAGAGCTTTGACAACACGAGCTTGCCGATGTCGTGAAGCACGGCCGCTGTCACCGCCGAGGCCCGATCGATACGAGACGACCGGCGCCCCAGCGCAACTGCGGCTTCGACGGCATGCATGTGGTGCATGGCGATGACCCGGGGGTCGATGGCCCCGTCGGGCAGAAGATGGGTCGCCCTGGCCGTCTCGAGCCTCGTGGCAATGGCCACCACTCTCATCAGGCCCAGGCGCACCACAGCATCGGAGACCGACCGGGCGGGCGACGACGATGCAAACACCGAACTGTTGGCCTCGGCCAGCAACTCGCCGGTTAGAACACCGTCTCGCATCAGCAGCTGGGCGACGTCGTCGGCCGTGGCGTGTGGGTCTTGGGTCAGACCCACCAGCCTCAGCACCGTGTCGTTCAGCGGTGGAAGCTCGTCGATCAGGTCGGTGAGTACCAAATGTGTTTCGATTACAGCCATATTTTCAACGCCACCGATCGATTGCTACACGTAATAGAAGAATCGGCATAAGTGGAGTTCGGCTGAGTGAAAACCCGGTTGCATCGTCATTACTTGTCGGTAATCAAGTAATGGACGCCGTGTTCACAAATTGCGGGCCGTTCACGCGCCTAGGCGCGCAGCTGTACCTGATGGCTACGCGCCTACGCGCGCAGCTCTGAGCTGGCTGCGGCGGACCTTGCCTGCGTCGTCCCTGAGTGGTTCGTCGACGTATTCGATGCTGCGCGGCAGCTTGTAGGTGACCAGGTGTTCGGCCAGGTGTTGCATCAGGTCGTCGTGTGGGGGTGGGTTGTGTGGGTCTTTGGGTTCGATGATGGCGTGGACCGTGTTGCCCTTGTCTTCGTCCGGTAGGCCGATGACAGCCGAGCTGGCCACACCGGGGTGGAGGTTGATGGCTGCTTCGACCTCGGCGGGAAACACGTTGGCTCCGCCGACCAGGATCATGTCGCTGCGCCGATCGTTCAGGTACAAAAAGCCGTCCTCGTCGAGCGAACCGATGTCGCCCAGGCACTCCCAGCCATCGCGTTCCTCGGTGTCGGCGCCGATGTAGCGATAGGTGGGCCTATCACGGCCCACCGGTCGCATCCATA
>JAGQSP010000600.1:0-1347 GCA_020439485.1 Acidimicrobiales bacterium
TACGAAGAGGTGGTCGAAGGAAACATCACCCGCTTCGCAGCCGTCTTCCACAGCGTCGACGCGTCGCCGGTGGGGCCTGTGCGCTCGGCGCGAACCTCCGACTTCGATCTGCTGACCGACAAGAACACGCCTCTGTTTGCCAACTCCGGCGGCAATCCCACCGTGCTCAGCATGTTGCGCTCGGTCGACGCGGTGAACGTCAACGTCAACGCGCTTCCCAACCTGTACTACCGCGAGCGCTCCAGGCGAGCGCCCCACAACCTGATGACCTCGACCGCCGACCTGATCTCGGCGAAGGGATCAGACGGCGGCACGCCGCCGCCCATGTTCCAGTACCGCGTCGACGGCGAGTCTCTGCCCGAATCCGCAGTCGAGATCAGCGGTGTGGACATCGCGTATGGGGGACACAACGTCTCCTACGACTGGGATCCCGAGCTGGGTGGTTGGGCCCGAACCCAGAACGGAACGCCACACACCGATGTCGACGGAGTGCGCGTCGCCCCGCCGAACGTCGTGGTCCAGATCATCTCTTATGGTCGTTCGCCCGCCGATGCCTCGTCGCCCGAGGCGATCTTGATCGGCGAAGGCGACGCGATGATCCTCACCGATGGCCACCTCATCGAGGCCAGGTGGTCGAGGCCCACCAAGTCCGACGTGGCCCAGTTCACCACCCTCGATGGGCAACCGGTCGAGTTGACCCCTGGCCGCACCTGGGTGGCCCTGCCACGCGTCGGTCAGGTGACGACCCGCTAGGCGGCGCCAACCCGGTCAGTTACCAGGTATCCAGGCCGCGTCGCGTCGCTCTCTGAATGCAGCGATGCCCTCTGCGGCCTCTTCGCCTGCGAACAGTTCGGCAGATTCCTTGGCGAGCGTTTGGAACGCCGCCGATCGCTCCATGGTGGGCACCCGCGCTACCAGCGATTTGGCCAGGCCAAGAGCCTTCGGCGCACCCTTCACGACGTTGCCGACGATCTCGGCGAGAGCGGCATCCAGCTCGTCGTCGGGGACCGCCCGGCTGATGATGCCGACCTCGGCGGCGCGCCTGGCGCTGATGCGCTCGCCCGTCAAGAACAGTTCGCGTGCGTCGCCCTGGCGCATCTTGGGCAGGCACACCACCGAGATGATCGCCGGAATGACACCAAGGCGCACCTCGGTGAAGCCGAGCTTTGCCGAGTCGATCGCCACGGAGATGTCGCACGAAGCAGCCAACCCGACGCCACCGCCCATGCAGTGACCGGCGATGCGCCCGATCACCGGTTTGGGTGAGTCGAGGATCATCTCGAACACGTCGACGAAGGTGCGCCCAGAACCTGGCTGACCGGCCGGCTTGGAAGACGACAGGTCGGC
>JAGQSP010000600.1:1403-3704 GCA_020439485.1 Acidimicrobiales bacterium
GCCAGAGCATCTTCGAGGTGTCCGGCCAGCGAATCGATCAGCTCGACGCTGAGGGCATTGCGATTGTCGGGACGGTTGAGCGTGATGGTGGCGACGCCGGCCTCGACGTCATACAGCGTGGCTTGGTCCATGTCGGGCGACACTACCCGCGCACCGGGCCACAGGCCTTGGCTAGGGCAGGACCACGACCCGTGTGCCTACGGGAGCCCAGTTGTAGAGGAACTGGGCCTGGTCCAGGCGTTGACGAACACAACCGCTGCTCCGGTAGGTGCCCAACTGCTCCTCGGATTGCATCGGGCGCCCGTCGGAATAGGTCGGTATCGAGTGGAACCCGATGGCCAGCCTGCGCCCCTTGGCGAAGCGGACCATGTATTCCATCGTTATCCCATCGTGCCCGGCGGTGGCCCAGCGCGACTTCGAGAAGACCTCATAGTGGCCCGGAGCCGGCGTGTCCCTGCGGCCCGAGATCAGGTAGGTGGCCGTTATCGACTCGTCGGCCTCGATCAGCCAGACCCGCTGGTCTGAGTTCGAGTACACGATCCGTCGCCCAGATCCGGAGTTGGCGGGAACGGGGGTGTCTCGGTAGGGGCTGCCGAGTGTCGTGACCAGCCAGTAGCCGCCTGCGGTCGATGCGATGTCGGCGACGGGTTCGGCCGCGGACGCGCCGATGCCGCCTTCGTACACGGCCGTTCCAAAAGCGAACACGGCCCCGTTTGACGCGGCGAGGTAATAGCCACCGCCGCCGGTGGCGATCGCTGCGCCCGCGAGGTCGACGCCGCCGGTGATGTGCGCCGTTGCCGAACCGTGGAATGGTGCGTCTCCGAACGCGAACACCCCACCGTCGCCGCCGAACAGCCAGTATCCGCCGCCTCCTGCAGTGGCGAGCATGTCGACCACCGGAGCCGCCAGCGCGATGTTGCCAGCCGATCCGTGGAATGCGGCGTTTCCGTAGGCGAAGACTCCTCCGTCCGATGCGGCCAGCCAATAACCGCCGCCATCTGGGGTGGGGGTGATTGCCTTGACGGGCGCCGCCAGCGCGATGTCGCCCGCCGACCCGTGGAACCTGGCATCTCCGTAGGCGAAGACGCCTCCGTCGGATCCGACCAGCCAGTAGCCATCACCGCTGGGGGTTGGTGCGATGTCGACGACAGGGGCTGCCAACGTCACGTCCGACGGATCACCGTGGTGCGCCGCGTCGCCAAACGAGTGCACCCCGCCGTCCTTGGTCAACAACCAGTAGCCGTTGCCGTCCGGGTGTGCGGCCATGGCCACCACCGGTGCTGCCAGGTCTACGTCGGCCAGCGACCCTTGAAACGCAGCGCTACCGAACTCGTGGACATCTCCGCCGCCCACAGCCAGGTTGGCGAACGTGTCGTCGGCTGCTGCGGGCTGGGTCGGGAACAGCGCAACCACCAAGGCTGCCGCGAGCGCCGCGACGACTATGCGCTTGGTGCTGTTTCGTCTCGAGGTGACGGTCGTGTCCATGGCTCCCCGTGGCGGGGGTGGCCATGTCTCGCTGCGCTGGCTCTAGTCCTCGGCGGCGAGGGTCACCACGACCCCGGCTTCGTCGGCTTGTTCGAACTGCAGGTCGGCAATTCGGCCTGCCTCTTTCAGGTCGGCAGAAGCCGCACTGACGAGAGTCAAACGCGAATCTGTGTCGCGCACAATTGCCGATTCGACCTCGGTGCGAAGTGAACGCTTGGCCTCGGTCTTGGCGCGCCTGATCTCGCCGAGAACCTCGGATGCGGCCTCGAACACGGCAGGGTCTGCGTCGGCTGCGAGCTGTCGAATCTGATCGGCCGACGGCCACGCTGCGCGGTGGATGGAACCCTCCTGCCACCACGACCAGACCTCCTCGGAGACGAAGGCCAGGTGGGGGGCGAACAGGCGCTGAAGGGTCGACAGTGCCTCGACCAGCGTGCGTCTGGCTGATGCCACCGCCTGCTCGGATCCGGCCCCGTACGCGCGGCCCTTGACCAGCTCGACATAGTTGTCGCAGAAGGGCCAAAAGAAGCCCTCGGTGCGTTCGATGGCGCGGGCATAGTCGAAGTTCTCGAACGACTCGGTTGCCACCTGCACCACGTCGGCCAGGTTTGCGAGAACCGATTTGTCGAGCGGCTCGGTCACCTGACCGGCCCAAGCGTCGTCGCCCGCCAGCCCCAGGACAAACTTCGAGACGTTCAAGATCTTGATCGCCAGTCGACGCCCGACCTTCATCTGGCCCTCGTCGACAGCGGTGTCTGTGCCGGGCCGGCCGTTGACGGCCCAGTAGCGAACGGCGTCGGCGCCGAACTGTTCCAG
>JAGQSP010000601.1 GCA_020439485.1 Acidimicrobiales bacterium
CGCTATCTGATCCGTCAAGTCCAGTCGCAGCGTGTTGGACGCGATTATCTTTTATACGGGTGCGGCGGCCACCGAGATCAACACGATCGCCGTCGTCCTCAACGCCCTCCAACGTGTCATCGGCTACCGAGGGATCGTCAGTAGGCGGGCTCGAAGGTGGTGTTGCCGTAGCAGTTGCGCCACTTGATGAGCTCGAAAGTGATGACGAGGGCGATGGCAAGGTCGGCCCTCCGCCTCGGCGTTCTTCTTCTGCTGGTCCTTGCCGGCCACGGCCATACGTGTAGCACGCCACGGCCCGCTTCCCCACCGGAGCGGCCGCTCTCCCTCGTCAGATCCCGAAACGCCAGCCCATCTACTGACCAGTTTCGGGCGCCGTCGACCGGCGGTCGCTACGCGACGAGCTTGGCGTACTTGCGCTGTGCGGCCTGCTTGGAGACGCCCAACATTGCGCCGATCTCCGACCATGACCGATCAGCGTGGCGAGCTGAACGAATCGCTTCCAGCAGCGCTTCGTCGAGTTCGCTGCGTCGTTCCGTCAGCTCGGCGATCGATCGCAGCGAAGCGGTGTCGGCGACGACCAGGTCGCTCTCCTCGACCGTGTCGGCCCAGGCTTCGAGCTCCTTGGCGCGTGTCGCTCGTGTCGGACTCATTGTGACCACCATCCCTTCAGGAACTTCGCTCTCGCCGCCATCGCGTGAATTACGGCGACGCCTTGATCGTCCTGGACAACACCAACCTCCAACGGCTCACCACTTCTCGACGGGCCGATGAACATGGTGACTGCTGGATCATTGGTCTCGAAGGCTCGCCAATGGTGTCGTAGTGCGTGCAGCATGTCGTCGTCGGGGACTCCGTGCTTGCGGGCTGCAGGCTCGACGTCCACAACAGCAGCCTAGAGCGTCAGCGCTGCACCGTCAACATTTGTTGACGGTACCCGCCCGCCACGTCAACGGCCAGTTCGACACTGCTTCGGCAGCAGTCCAACCTGCCGAGCGGTTCAGCTGAACCGCCCAGTTCGGCAGCGATGGGTGGTACGTCTGCCCCCTGCTTGCATCCAACAACGCCTCGTCTAGGGAGCGGTCGGTAGCGAGGAGAGATCCTGGTCGAAGGGCAGCACCACGGCTGGACCCGACTCGGGAACAAAGACATTGACGAAGTGTCCGCCGTCCATGACGAGGCAGACGGTTCCCATTTCACCCGCCGTGAGCGACTCCAGATCGGGCGCGACTCCGTTCATCGTGCCGGTGAGGGTTCCGGTGAGCCCGAGCGTCTCCAGCGCAGCTTCGCATCGTGCCCAACTCAGCTCTTCAGGAGCCTCAGTTGACTCGGCTGCGACCGTCGTCGGCTCACCCGACGTCGGCGAAGGCTTCGTCGCAGTCGAGTCATCTGTACATGCAGACAGGCCCGCAAGGAGCAGCACGGGCAGGACCGAACGACGGAGGCGCGAAAGCACAGGTGACTCGATACTCGTCGACTCGAGGCGCTGGAAGGGCCGAAGGACCCGGACCAAGAGCTGGCGCAAGTGCCCGCTCCCGATCGAGTCTTCAACCCGCTCCGAGCGAAGCTCTTTGCTGTCAAGGGGCAGTTCCGTGGCCGTCGTGGCGCGTCGAAGGATGCCCATGGCGGTGGGCTGTGATGCGGGCGTAGGGTTCGGTCGGGTCCGGGCCTGACGTGTCCGAAGTGCCGGGTTCAGGGTTCAAGCCGGCCGCGCTGGATTCCAGAGTCGCCCCTGTCTGTCGCCCCGGGCCCACCGGTGTTCAGTGGTCGAGTTGCAGCTGTCGCCAGACGGCGTCGGACACGCGGCGCTTCAACGCCCGGAGTGCTTCCTTGCGGGTCTTGCCCTCGGCCTGCTTGCGCAAGTAGTACGCGCGCCCGGGCGTGTCGTGGCCGACTTGGGTGACGGCGATCATGTGGATCGCGTGGTTCAACGCCCGGTTCCCTCGCGGGTTCAGGCGGTGCCGGTTGGTGTTCGCGCTCGAGGCTTCGATCGGTGCGGTGCCGTTGTAGTTCGCGAACTGGGCACGTGTGCGGAAGCGGTGGATGTCACCCACTTGGCCGATGATCATCGCCGCAACGACCGGCCCGACACCATGCAGCTCGACGAGCACGGTGCCCGTCTCTGCAACCGCAGCGACGATGCGTTGACGGCACGCAGCGATCTCATCGTCGAGTCGCTCGATGTCCGTGTTTGCGATGGTTGGCGTTCGCCCCGCAGCATCACGTGATCGCAGACGAGATCGCACGAGGCGCAGTTGACCGCGCAGCGGTGGTCGGCAGCGGACGGGTCGGGCGGACCAAGCAGTTGACC
>JAGQSP010000602.1 GCA_020439485.1 Acidimicrobiales bacterium
CCCAACACCAGCTGCTTGGGGTCTTTGGCGCCGGTCAAGATATTGCCGCCCACGAAGTTGGCGTTCTCGGCTGAAAGGTCGCCCGGTCGACGAACGACGAAATCGATGATGCGCTCCCTGAACCCGGGAGCGAAGCGTTCGATCTGCGCGATGACGGCCTCGGTTGCGTCTCCGCCATAGCCGTTGGGCACGTGAGCGTAAGACCAGACGGGCTTCAATGTCCCCACCGACCGCCCGGGGTCGGCAAGGTACTGCTGACCCACCAGAACGAACGGCCGCTCGGGCATTCGCCCCGCGTTGACCAACGCTTCGGCCTGGGCGATTTCGTCGAAGGTTCCACCGACGTGGACGGTGCCGGCGTTGCGGGCTGCTTCGCTGCGCCATGGAACGCCTTCCTCGACGGCGAAGTCGACCTTGAAGGCGGCGGGTCCGTATCGGAATCGTTCGTACGATCGGCGGACCCGCGACGGAAGGCGATCGGCCATGATCGCAAGCACGGCTGTGGGTGAGGTGTCCCATAGCACGATGTCGGCACCGTGCACCTGATCGAAGGACCTGATGTCGATGCCTGTCTCGACCGTTCCTCCTTCGGCCGCCAGAGCGGCGACCATGGCATCGGCGATCCTCTGCGACCCTCCTTCAGCAACCGGCCAGCCATGGCGATGACCCGCCGCCAGGATGCCCAGTCCGACACTCGACGTCAGCGGTCTGTCGAGCCGCGTATAGGCGTGGGCGGCGACGCCTCCCCACAGCGCCTTGGTTCGGGGTGAGTCGAAGAGCCGAGCCAACACCGATGCGGGCATGAGGGCACCGGCTCCGAAACGAGCCAAGCGAACGGGGTGGTCGGGAAAGGCCACAAGCGGACGCAACAGGTCGTTGCGAAGCTGGTCGAACGCCTCCGAAGGAGCGGCAAGCAGCCGCCTCCACATCCGGCCGTCAGATCCGAGCTGCGCGGCCGTCTCGTCGATCGATCTGTACAAGGCGCCGGCCGAACCGTCGTCGAGCGGGTGGGCACAATCGACCGCGGGCAACCTCCATTTGAGCCCGTGCGACTCGAGACCGAAGTCGTCAAAGAAGGGCGAACCGGCCGCCAGGGGGTGCACCGCCGAACAATGATCGTGTAACAAGCCGTCGCGCATGGCCTCAGAAGAACGTGTGGCTCCGCCGACCTGGGCCGACCTTTCGAAGACGGTGACATCGAGGCCGGCGCGCGCCAGCACGATGGCCCCGGCCAGCCCATTGGGGCCCGAACCAACCACAAACGCTCTGCCGGTACCCATCAGGCCTCCTTCACTCGGCCAGCAACAGCCCGAGCTGGCGGGAGTGGGCCACCAGCGTTCCGTCGGGTGCCCAGAGCTCGCCGTCTTCTTCGAGAAAACCCTCGGCCGCGACCGTGGTGCGGAACCGAACGGCCATCCAGTCGTCTGGTTTCATCCGCGCCAGCGCCTCGACCGATCGGATGTGGACCGTCAGGTCGACGGTGGGGACTCCCAGAGGCGTTGCGAGACGCGTGAACACAGCCGGGTACCAGGCATCGCTGAGTGCTGCCACGACGGCAGCGTCATAAGGGCGGGGCTCTGCGAGACGGATCCAGCCGCCGGTTTCGGCCGTTTCTCTGGGGCCGTCCCATGGCCGGCCGGTGACGTGGCGGTACTGGTAGCGCTCGCGCAACGGAATGGTCACGGGAAGGGCCTTCGGAACCGCTATCGAGTCTGGGTCGGGATAGTCGGGGAAGCTCGGATCGGCGAACGCCGGACTGTTGGCGTTGAGCCGGGCATGTGCTGCGCTGGCGGTTGCGATGAGTCGATCGCCCTGAACCAGGCGAGCGGCCGTGAAGTGGACGGTGCGGCCGACCCGTTCGGTGTAGACGCTGATTTGCGCAGGTCCCTCGGTCGCAGGCGCCTGGTAGTGGACGGTGAGCGACCTCGCGTGTTTGTCACCCTCGCCGACGTACTGGCCGATGGCCCTGGCGAGAAGGGCGGCGACATATCCGCCGTTCGGGCCACGCTGTATCCACCAACCGCCGTCTATGCGGACGTCGAAGGCGCCCTCGCCCGTGGGGATGATTGCGGTGTCGGTGTCGTATCGAGATGACATCTGGGCTCGTCGCTCGCTGGCTGATGTGTTGAGACCTCGACACACTAGAGCCGCGACTACCCCAGCAGACACCCCCTGACGTCAACCGCAGCAGGTGTTTGTGGTTCGCTCGAGCTGTTCGGCATCGCCGGTCTTGACGTACCACTCCCAGCGGTTGCCATCTGGTGCCTCGAGCCAGGTCTCGACCTTGTCGGCGTAGCAACACACCGCTTCTTCGACACCGGTTGTTTGGAGCCCGCCGCCGCTGAGCCGGCCTTCGGCGGCGGTGACCTCGGCCGCTGTTTGGGCCTCGACCCCCAGATGATTGATGGATCCGTCCGGGCCGGCCCCTTCGAACAGCACCAGCTTGAGTGGCGGATCGGCGATGGCGAAGTTGGCATAGCCGGGGCGGACCTTGGTGGGCTCGGCGTCGAACATGGTCGAGTAGAAGGCGATGGCCGAGTCGAGATCGTCGACGTTGAGGGCTAGTTGGAGGCGCATGACGGTTCCTGATGTCGGGTTCGTGAGTGGAGCTGGTGTTGATCGTCATATCGACGACCTTCAATACGTTAGCGAGTCGTATCGAAAGATGTCAATATGAAGCTGTGAATTCGCCCAGCACCCTCACAACGCAGTGCTGCGCGTCGCTTTCCGGCGACACCCTCGACGACGCCGAGGCCAACGACCTGGCCGAGATGCTGAAGGCGCTGGCCGACCCCGTGCGTTTGAGGCTCGTGTCGCTGATGGCCAACTCGGACACCGGCGAGGTCTGTGCGTGCGACCTCCCAGACCTGCTGCAGCGAAGCCAGCCGACGGTCAGCCACCACCTGGGGATACTGACGCGAGCCGGCATTGTCGATCGCGAGCAAAGGGGCAAGTGGGCATGGTTCAGCATTCGCCACGACCGCCTGCGACAACTCAGCTCGGCGATCAGCCCCCCGACCGACGTTGCCGTTGATTCAGCAACCGCTGAGTGATTTACTCGTTCGCGATGAACGAAGCTCTCGAAGCCCGGGCCAGGTTGCATGGCGCCCTAGCCGAGCCGCACCGGCTGGCCATCATCGATGAGTTGGCCCACTCCGACCGGTCCCCCAAGGAGCTGGCCGAGCGGCTGGGAATCGCCACCAACCTGCTGGCGCATCACCTCGAAACCCTCGAGTCGGCGGGCCTGGTTCGTCGCTTCATGTCTTCTGGAGACAGGCGCCGGCGCTATGTACGGCTGGAACGCCAGCCGCTCGAGTCGCTGGGCCTGCCCACGACTGCACCCGCGGGCACGGTGCTATTCGTATGCACACACAACTCGGCGAGGTCGCAGTTGGCCGCCGCGATGTGGACCCACCGCACAGGTCGTTCGGCCACCTCGGCGGGCACACATCCAGCCGACCACGTTCACCCTGGTGCCGTCGCCGCCGCCAAACGAATCGGGCTGGACCTCGGCGACGCAGCACCGCGGCGGCTCGACAGCACAGATGGCACAGACCTGGTTGTCACTGTTTGCGACCGAGCCCACGAAGAGCTTTCGCCATTGCCCGACTGGCTGCATTGGTCGATCCCCGACCCGGCTGCCTCGGGCTCCAGAAGCGCCTTCGACCAGGTGATAGCCGACCTGGGTCGACGCATCGACGACCTCGTCTCTTGACCCAATGACCGGCAACGAACCCAGCGGAGTCAACTGGCCGAGCGCGTCGAAGCTGGCGGCCGAGTTCGTCGGCACCGCGTTCTTGCTGGCTGCGGTGGTCGGTTCGGGGGTCATGGCCGAGACACTCACCGACGATGTCGGGCTGCAGCTGCTTCAGAACGCATTCGCCACGGCCGGGGTGTTGGTCGCTCTGATACTGGCCCTCGGCCCTGCGTCCGGCGCCCACTTCAACCCTGCGGTGACGCTGGCCGATCGCTTGCTCGGTGGTATCGACACACCAACAGCGGTCGCCTACGTGCTGGCCCAGATCGGCGGCGGAATCGTGGGAGTGATCTGCGCCAACCTCATGTTCGACCTGGGCGCGGTCGAGTGGTCGACCAAGGACCGCTCTGCGGGCAATCTGGTGTTTGCCGAAGCGATAGCTACCGTCGGCCTGCTGCTGGTGATCTTCGGCGTGGTGCGCTCGGGTCGCAGTTCGGCGGCGGCATTCGCTGTTGGCGGCTACATCGCAGGGGCGTATTACTTCACGTCTTCGACCAGCTTCGCCAACCCGGCCGTCACCGTGGCTCGCACCTTCAGCGACACGTTTGCCGGCATCAGGCCGTCGTCGGCCCCCGCGTTCATCGCAGCCCAGTTGGTCGCCACCGTGTTGGCCGTGTGGCTCGTGCGCACCATCTACCCCAACATCGGCGACTATGCCGACCAGGTCGTGGTGCCGCACTCAACGCCCGACGAGACCTGAGGCCCACGCCGACGCATCGTCGACCAGTTCTGCGATGTGTTCGCTGGTGATCAGCATCGACAGGGCCATGTACCCCCTGCGGGCCACATAGTGGCCCCGAGCCAACATCGCATGGAAGAACAACTCGACTAGCCGGGGGTCGTCGGCGTGGACGCACAACATCGACCCCATACCGGTGACCCACAGCGGAGCACCCGAGCGCTCGAAGGCCTGCGACAGTTGCTCGCGCAGACGATCGCCGCTTGCGTTTACGGCCACGATGCGTTCGTCGTCGAGTTCGTGGCGCATCACCGCCACCGAAGCCGCGAGGGAAAGGGCGTTGTTGTTGAAGGTTCCGGCCTGGGACAGGCGCCCGCCCACGGCCGGATCGAAGGCGTCCATGATGTCGGCTCGGCCTCCGAAGGCACCGAAGCTGAGACCACCGGCCAGGTACTTGCCGAACGTCGTCAGATCGGGAGTGACTCCGTATCGCTCCTGTGCCCCGCCTGGCGCCAGGCGCGAGGTCATCACCTCGTCGAAGATGAGCACCACCCCTGTGTCGTCGCAGCGCCTGCGCAGCTCGGACAAGAACTCATTCGATGCAGGTCTGCAGCCCCCCGAGCCCTGCACCGGCTCGACGAGAACACACCCGAGGTCTGGAAGGGTGAACAGGGCATCTAGGGCGGCGATGTCGTCGAAGGGCGAAACGTGAAACCGGTGTGGAACGTTCAGCGGATGATGCGGTCCGGCCAAGTCGCCGAAGGCCATCACACCGCCGTGATAGCCGTGGTCGAACACCCCCACTCCCGAGCGGCCCGTGTGATGCAGCGCCGTGCCGACGGCCATCAGGTTGGCCTCTGTGCCCGAGTTGGCGAAACGAACCCGCTCGACCGAGGCAAATCGGGCGCAGAACAACTCGCCGAGTTCGATCTCGGGCTCTTGCACGGCTCCCAGCGCCCAGCCGCGATCCAGAGCCTGGTCGATGGCCTTGCGAATCGAATCGGGCCGATGGCCCAGAAGGGCTGCGCTGTAGTTGCCGCAGAAGTCGACATAGCGATGGCCGTCGATGTCTTCGAGCACAATCCCTTCGCCGTTGGCCACACGAAACGGGAACGGATCGAAGTGCAGCACCGACCTGGTGTTGCCGCCCGCCAGCACCTTGCGGGCCCGCTCGTGGGCAGCCCGACTGCGAGGACGCGCGTCCGCATACTCGCGGTGCGCAGCCTGGATCATGGTGTCCAATTCGGCATCCGTGAAGCCGCTGGTACTCGAATCGGTCATGAAACATCTCCCCCATCGCGAAGCACTCTGCGCATGATCTTCCCCGACGCCGTCTTGGGCAACTCTTCGAGGATGTCGATGCGCCTCGGATATTTGTAGGCAGCCAACCTCTGGCGACAGTGGTCGACCAATTCTTCAGGATCGGCCGACATTCCAGGTCGCAACGACACGAAGGCCACGACCGTCTCGCCTCTGTAGCCGTCGGCCATGCCCACTACCGCTGCCTCTCGAACCGCCTCGTGTTCGTACAGAACGTCCTCGACCTCGCGAGGCCACACCTTGTATCCGGCGGCGTTGATCTGATCTTTCGACCGGTCGATCAGCCAGAACCGCCCTTCATCGTTCATGAAGCCGATGTCGCCGGTATGCAATCTGCCGGCCGGAATTGCGTGTTGGGTCTCGGCCGGCTTTCCCCAGTACTCGGGCACGATCATGGGCCCTGCGATGACGATCTCGCCCGGCTCGCCGAT
>JAGQSP010000603.1 GCA_020439485.1 Acidimicrobiales bacterium
GGCTCGGCAGCCGGGCTGCTGAACCCGGGCGAAACTGCCGTCGCCCTGGTCGACATCAGCAGTTGAGACGGCGCTAGCCGACGGTGGGCACCCTCTTCATCGGTACATGTGCGATGCCGTCGAGATCGAACTCGGGGCCGGTCAACTCGAATCCGAACCCGCGGTACCAGTCGGCGAGATGCGCCTGGGCCTCGATCTCGACCATGTGCGTGTCGTCGAGTACGTGCAACAACAATCGGCGTGCCAGGCCCCGACTTCGGTGCTGTGGGTGGGTGACGACCCGGCCGACTTTGACGTGATCGTCATCGGGAATGACTCGCAGAGCTGCAACGATGTCGCCATCGCTGTCGATCCACACATGTCTGGCGACCAGGTCCAAGCCATCGACTTCGGCGTAGGGACAGTTCTGCTCCACCACGAATACGTCACATCGCAGCCGCAACAGATCGTGGAGTTGACGGGTGGTCAGCTGATCGAACCACAGATCTTGAATGGTGCCAGACACTTGCGCCCCTAGAACAACAACGGGATTGCCGATGCAACCAGCGAAAGCACCATCAGCGCCGAGACGATCATGATCGTCCAGTACGCAAAGGGTTGACGCACCCGCATCGGCAGGATCTTGCCGCTGTGATCGTGAGTAGGTCTACGCCGAGCCATCTCAGACGATGCTAGCGGTGGTCCTCGAGTTCGCCAGACAGCTCTAGCCACTGTTCTTCGGCGGCGCCCAGCGAGTCGATCACTTCCGAAAGCCGGTTGCCGAGCTCGGCGGCGGCGACGTGGTCGGTGGTCGAGGCAAGCTCGCTCTCGAGTTCGTCGCGCCGGCCTTCCAGCGCTGCCATGTCTGCCTCGACCTTGGCGATGAGGCGCCGCAGGGTCGAGGGCGTCCGCTTCTTGGTGCGCCCCGACGCCGAGCCGACGACTCCGGCAGATGTCGTTCGCTCGCCACCCTTGTCGCCAGCCGAGTCGACGATCGAACCCGATTCGGCCTTCCAGACGACATCACCCGAACCCAGACGGCGCGTCCGTCCTGCGCCCACAGCGATGGCCTGCTCGACCGTACGCTCGAGGAACACCCTGTCGTGGGAGACGACGACGAGCGAACCGGGCCAGTCGTCGAGGAAACCCTCCAGCGACCGAAGGGTGTCGAGATCGAGGTCGTTGGTGGGCTCGTCCAGGAACAAGACGTTGGGCCCTTCGGCAAGTACCAACAACAGCTCGAGCCGTCTGCGCTCGCCGCCGGACAAGGTGCCGATGAGCGCCTGCTGAGCGTCGTTGTCGAACCAGAAGCGCTCGAATAGTTGGCTCTGCGCTGGTGTGAGCTTTGGTTCGTCTCCGACAACAGCCTCCCTGACCCTCAACTTCGGGTCGAGGTTTCGTCCGAGCTGGTCGAAATAGCCCAGCTTCACCGTCGGGCCCCACTGGACGGTTCCCGCAGATGGCTCGAGACGACGTGCGAGGACGTCGAGGAGTGTCGATTTGCCGCCACCGTTGGGGCCGACGATACCGAGCCGCCCACCCGGCGCCAGCGAGATGTCGACATCGCTGAACAGCCGCTGCGAACCAGGGTAGGCAAACCCAACCCCCTCGGCATCTATGACCTTGTTGCCCAACCGCGACGACCCGAAGGCATCGAGGCCCAACGGCACCGACCGGTCGCTGGAAGGCGCAGGACCTCCGTCGATGACCGAGCGGGCTTCGGCGATACGCGACTTGGGCTTGCGGCGCCTGGCCCTGGCGCCGCGCTGCAGCCAGGCCAGCTCCTGGCGGGCCAGGATGCGGCGCGATCGTTCGTCTCGCGCCGCCTTTTCCGCCCGGGCTATCTCGGCGTCGAGGTGGGCCTTGTATCCGCCGTCGGTCAGATGGCAGCCATCCTTGTCGAGCGACAGGATGCGGGTGCAAACCCGGTCCAGCATCTGGCGGTCGTGGCTCACCAACACAACCCCGCCCCTGTATCTGGCCAACCGGGCCTCGAGCCACTCGATGGCTTCGATGTCGAGGTGGTTCGTGGGTTCGTCCAGCACCAGCAGGTCGCTCTCGCTCACCAGTGCCGCAGCCAGGGCGACGCGCTTGGCCTGCCCACCCGACAACTCGTCGACCGGGCGATCCAGCAGCCCGCTGACGCCAAGGCGGTCGAGGACCGACTCGACCTCCCAGCCAGAACCGACGGCGTCGGCAACGGTGCCGTCTCCGAGGTCGGGCCGCTGTGCCAGAACCGCCATACGCAGGTCGCGGGCTCGCCTGACCGTCCCCTGTTCTGGGGTGATCGAACCGGTCATGACACCAAGCAGCGTGCTCTTCCCTGCTCCGTTGATGCCCAGAATCCCCAGCCGATCGGCCGAGTCGAGCGTTACGGACACGCTCTCGAACAGAGGCCTATCGGGGCGGGTAACGGTGACAGAGTCGACGTCGACCAGGATCACGGTGTCTGCATCGAGTGAGCGGGCGTTCGAATCAGACCGACAACAGCCGCCACGCGTGCGGATGGTCGAGGCCACTGACCGTTATCTCGACGTCGCGCGTCGCAGTGCCCGAACCAACCGCTACGGCGGTGCAGCGGAAGGTCGCGTTGACTGGCTCTACGCGGTACACGGTGGCCTGGTCGTCGCGGCACGAAACCGCTATGTCGGTTCCGAGGCCGAAGGTCAGGTCGGCGGCGACGTCGGCCTCGATCTGGCCGAGGATGACGATTGCATCCATCTGCTCGAACCGGGCTGCACCGTCGGCGTCGATCGAGACCTGGACGCGAAGGCGACCTTCTCCGTCGGTGACGCTGGATGTGCACAGAAACGATGCGTTGGGTTCGACCGCTGCGCCGTCCTCACACTCGATGTCTACCAACTCGACACCGCGCTGGGTCGTGAACACGTCGACCATCTGGGCTTTGAGGTCGTCGAGCTTCGAAGAACCGCCACAAGCCGTGGCGAGCAGGGTGAGCGCGATGAGGGCAAAGGTTGACTCAACCCTCGATCGACGCTTCATGCTTCTGTCCTCACCACGAATTTCAACAGCCAGACAATATGTTTCGGCACACCCCGTGTCGAGTTGAACGACTTGAACTAGCATCATGGCCTGTACCTCGGGGAGCTCGGGTGAGCCGGGCTGAGAGGGCGACCATGTTCTGGTGCACCGTCATCTGGTTCACCGAGCGCCGTCGCCGACCCCTCGAACCTGTCCGGGTAATGCCGGCGTAGGGAACGGCCACACGACTGGCCGGGGAAGGGTCCCTCATGGGAATCAGGCACCTGGCCGCCGCGTTGCTGGCCGGCGGATTCGTCACATTGTCTGCCTGCGGCTCGGGTTCGGGCGACGTCGCCAGCGAGTCGACGGCCGCACCACCACCGGTGCCATCGACCTTGGGCTCGGTGACCCTGGTGACCCACGACTCGTTCTCGCTCAGCGAGGCGGTGCTGGCAGAGTTCACCGACCAGA
>JAGQSP010000058.1 GCA_020439485.1 Acidimicrobiales bacterium
GGCTTACACGATCGACGGAACCCAAATACCAGCATCGATCGCACGTTCGATGCTGTGTAGGGCCCAGATCAATGCTTGGTTTCAGCAGGCGGACAGGCGGCTGCTGGATCTGGCATATGACGTCGAGTACGCCACACCAACACAGAAGCTGGCCCTGGCCGTCCGCGACAGCACATGCAGATGGCGGCACTGCAACACCGAAGCCGCGCGATGTGAGGCCCACCACCTACACCACCGCGAACACGGCGGAACGACCAACCTCGACAACCTCGCGTTGCTATGCCCACACCACCACGACCGGCTCCACGCCACGAACGCACGACTCGTCATGGGAGACACACCAGACCACTGGCGACTCGAGGACAGCCACGGCACCGTCATCAGCGAATGGACCAAACCACCACCACGAAAACAGAAACCGAAGGCCAAACCACCAAACCAGGCGGCCTGAGCCGGGCTTGGCAGAACGGTGCTGCGCCCCTCTAGCTGCAGGTCACCAGCTCGACCGCACCCAAGCGGTCGAATACTTCCAACACGGCGTCGGCCGCCGCACCCCAAGTGAAGTCGAGCGACCTGCGGTACGCGGCCGCACCCATCGGGGAGCTCTCGGCTTGGTCGAGCACCCGGTCGATGCCCCTGGCAAACGCCGGGGCCGTTCGGTCCGCCACAAGCACACCAGACCGGCCATGGTCGACAATGGTGTTGAGGCCGCCGACAGCAGTGGCCACCACGGGTGTCCCGCACGCCGATGCTTCCAGTGCCACCAGCCCGAACGATTCGCTGCGGCTGGGCACCACCACCACATCGGCAGCGCGGTAGAACGACGACAACAGGTGGTGAGGCTGCGGATCGAACCATCGAACCTGGCCTGCGATGCCCAACTCCGAACAACGACGGTGCAACTCGGCGACATACTCCTCGCCACCCACGCCTGAGGGGCCGCCGACAACCACCAGTTGAGGGCGATGCTTCGACCGGGCCACTGCCTCTATCGCCAGGTCGACCCCTTTGAGAGGCTGAAGCCGGCCCGCAAACAACACGGTGGGCTTGTCGGCGGCCAGCCCCAGGGCGCTGCGGGCAGCCCAACGCCGCCCCGGCGAGAAGAAGGCGTGGTCGACCCCGGGCGTGACGAACTCGATGCGCCCCCGAGCCTGCTCGTGATGATCGAGCAATTCGAGAGCCTCGGTCTCACAAGAGGCAAAGACGGCGTCGCTGCAGCCGATGATGGCCCGCTCGGTGTCGATTCGAAACTGCGGTTCGTCGTCTCCGTTGGCCCGCTTGACCGCTCCCAGGGTGTGGAAGGTCACCGCCAAAGGAATACCCAGCTCGTGCTTGAGCCGATGGCCCACATCGGCCGAGAGCCAATAGTTGGCGTGGATCGCCTCGATCGGATAATCGCGGATTCGGTCGAGCATTGCCGAGGTGAAGGTGCCGACGATGGCCGGAAGGTCCTCTTTGGCCAGGTCGTAACCGCCGGCGGTGATGTGGTGAAGAAACAGCCCCGGCTCGACCTGCACCACGTCTGGCTGACCCTCATGAACCCGTCGCGTGAACACGTGGCAATCGACGCCTCGATGGGCCATGGCGGTGGCCAGTTCGCGCACGTAGACGTTCATTCCACCGCCATCACCTGACCCGGGCTGAACCATCGGGGAAGTGTGGAGAGATATGACGCCTATCGATCGCACAACAGGAGCAACGTAGCAGCCCCTCGCCAAATTCCCGACTTCGCCGATCGGCTTTAGGCGATTCAGTGACGAGCGGGCTAGACGCGCACGTCGTCTCGGCGGGCGATTTCCTCTTCGATCTGGTCCAGTCGTTGCTGCACCAGCCGCCGTTGCACCGAGATGCGAGCTTCCTCGGCCTCGAGCCTGACGACCAGCTCACGCAATTCGGTGCGACTGAACGTACCGACATCGAGCAGCCGAACCGGCGACACTACCGAGTCGAGATCGACCGAATACTCGGGATCGATATCTATGTCGGGCGCCGCCACACCGGGCATCCCATGGCTGTTGCCGTGCTCCGACAGAACCTCGGGTAGACGTCGGATGATGTCGCTGAGGTCGCTGCGCTGACGCCCGGCAGCACGGGCGTCGAGCTCGGAACGAGCGACATCGACGCGGCTCTGCGCTACGCGCCGCAGATACGAAACCTGCTCCTCGACGGCGGTCAGACGATGGCGGCGCTCGGCCAGCTCGTCGCGCGAAGCATCATCGAGGTCGGCGACCGCATCTGGTGACATCGCGTATTCGAGTTCTGGATGGGGCATGGCGTTCAACCTTCGCTGGTCTCAGACAACAGTCCTGTCGGAGGTTGGGCCCCAGACCTTGAGAAGACGCGGCTTATAGCGTCGGCGAGATCGATTCGATGTATCGGCCGATGAAGAACGCCCAGATCGGCGCCAGGCACAGCAGGCTGTCGATGCGGCGCAGCGCCGGAGCAACGACGTCGGCACGGGGCAGCAGCAGGCCAGCCAGAATCACACCCGCGGGCATCAGGACAACCGCCGCAGCGCCGAACCTGAGGCCGGCCGCCTCGTCGAGCGGAGGCACGCCGATGGATACGAGCGCGAACGACACGACCGCAACACCGATGGCCCCGGCGACCGGACCTTCCCAGAACTGGGGCGAACCGGCCCCGATCAGATAGTGGCCGGCGTCGTAGATGGCCGACAGCGACAGGAGCCACACCGCAGCACCGACCTCGTAGCGGTACACCAGAACGAAGCTGGCCGACGCAATCGAGATCGCCAACCACGACTGGATCGTGAACCCGGCGTCTTCGACCGGCGACGAGTGCATGGTTCTCTGCACACTGGCACCGAGCAAGGTGACCACAACCCCCGCGATCAGCAGCGCACCAACCGCAGCGGTGTGAACCGCGGCGGCGGGCGCCGACAGGCCACAGACCAACGCCGCCAGGTAAGCGTCTGCGCGGCGGCCGGCCTCGATCCATGACGCGCCCAGCTGATAGCCGGCGACGGCCGACACCACGCCCAGCACCATGGCCACCGGCCACATTCCCAGCCACATCGCTCCGGACATGACACCGAACCAGGCCAAGCCCATCGGGATCTGGCGGGTTGCCGGCGTGGGCTGCCACCACCATCGGTTCGATCGCGCCACCTTGCGCCGGCCCTTGGCCTTGGAGCGAGCACCCCCTTGGGAGCGCCGGCCGTCGGGCCTGCGCTGCGCAGTCGTACTCACCCGCCAGAAACCGGGGGCAACACGGCGACCTCATCGCGGTCGCCCACCACCATGTCGTACTGGGCAGGGTCGCCGTTGAGCCAGACCCTGCTGTGCTCGACAACGGTGGCAAACCCGGCACCCCACATATCGATCGCCTGGTCGAGGACACCGCCGACAGTCGTGGCATCGAACTGGGCCGTCGACGTGCCAGCGGCCTCTCGAGCCTGAGCGAACAGACGAAGCGTTGCCATTTGTGCCGAGCCCTCCTGCCGCAGTAGTAGCCGACGGCGATGGATGACCAGCGTAGCGAGTACCTTCGCAGGCCATGACGGAGCTGCTGATCGTCAGGCACGGCCAATCGGAGTGGAACGAGATCGGGCGTTGGCAAGGACAATCCGACCCGCCCCTCACCGAACTGGGTCGCCGAGAGGCCGCAGCTGCGGGCGCCAGCCTGGCAGCCGGGGCCATGGGCGAGTTCGACTCGATCTGGGCGTCGGATCTGTGGCGAGCCGTCACCACCGCCAACCTGATCGCCCAGGCGTTGGGCCACGAGATCGTTTCGACCCACTGCAAGATCCGCGAACGTTTCGCCGGCCCGTGGGAAGGGCTGACCCGAGAAGAGATAGAAGCCGGCTGGCCCGGCTATCTAGACCAGCGGATGCGTCCGGAGGGGTTCGAGTCTGACGACAGCCTCACCCAGCGGGCGATGGCAGGTCTGGAGGACATTGCCGAGCGCACAGCTAGGGCCGTTGTTGTGGCTCACGGCGGAGTCATCAGATGCATCGACCGCCACCTGGGGCTGCAAGGCCGCTCAATCGCCAACCTGGCCAGCAGATTGCTGACCCGAGACTCGTCGGGCTGGTCCATCGTGGATGGCCCCGATCTGGCTGCGGGCACCGACACCGGCCTCGAGTAGCGATCGGGCAGACCAGGTCGATCAACTGCGGACGGTCAGTCGCTTTCGGCGATCCAGCCCGTCAGCGCCACCGGGTCGGCGTCGCCGGCACCGAGGGCTCCGAGAGTTGCCTCGACCCTCATCATCTCGCCCTCGATACGCTCGAGCAGTGCGACGTCTGGCGCCGCGTCGAGATCAACGTCGGCTTCGGCAGAAATATCTGGATGCTGCTGCGGCGAGGTGTTCACCCGGGCGATCGTATCGGGCCCAGATGATTGCTAGCGTCTCGGGCTGGTCGCCCCTGTGGCCAAGTAGGTAAGGCAGCGGACTTTTAATCCGACGATCGTGGGTTCGAGTCCCACCGGGGGCACGGCGGCGGTGTTCTATGACACCAGCGTCAAGGTATGGCGCATGCGCGAGTGGTGGTCGCGCTGGTCGCCCACCGACGAGTCGCGCCGGCGCTTCGAGCGGTTTGCAGCGATGGTGCGGCGGCGGGCGAACTCGGCCTCGACACCCTCAGACATCGCCGAGGCTGCCAAAGCCCGGTGCTCGGCCGACAACTCGCGGATGCGATCTCGAGCGTCGTCATATGCAGAGTGTTGCTCGTCGACCCGCCTGGCTCGGCCGCTGCTGGGGTGGCGGCGGGTGCGCTGGATCGAACGTGGACGGCCCAGCTCGTCGAAGAGCTGGCCGTCGAAAAGAGTGTCCGGAGAGAACACGTCATCTTGGTCGGCGCCGGGGGTGGTGCGTTCGTCCATGTCACAAGTCATACATAGGGGGTGGGACAACGTCGCGGACCCTCGGCCCGATTGTGACGAAAGTCAGCGGCCCGTATGCCCGAATCCGCCTTCGCCACGCTCGGTCTCGTCGAGTTGGTCGACCTCGACCCAGTCGACGGTCTCGAACCTCTGCACAACCAGCTGGGCTACGCGTTCACCCGCGCGCACCGTGTAGGCGTGGGTCGGGTCGGTGTTGACCATGATGACTTTGATCTCGCCCCGGTAGCCGCTGTCGATGGTGCCCGGAGCATTGAGAGTGGTCAGCCCGTGTTTGGCCGCCAGCCCAGAGCGGGGGTGCACCAAACCGACGAAACCATCGGGCAGCGCTATTGCAACGCCTGTCGGCACGATGGCCCGCCCTCCGGCGGGCTCGATCACCACCTCCTCCACCGACACCAGATCGGCTCCGGCGTCGCCGGGTTTGGCGTAGGCGGGAACCTCGGCCAGAGGATGCAAACGGCGTATCTCGATGGCGACCACGGCGGGCGAGCCTAGCGGCCACGACAGGTCCGGATTCGGGAACCCGGCCGAAGCCGCCTACGATGCCCGGGTGCTCGTTTGGATGGACCTCGAGATGACAGGGCTGGACCCACGCCGCCACACCATTGTCGAGATCGCCACCATCATCACAGACGACCGGCTCGAGATCATCGCCGAAGGCCCCGACCTGGTGGTGTTCCAAGACGACGAAGCCTTGTCGCACATGGACGACGTCGTCACCCGAATGCACACGCGCAGTGGCCTGCTCGAACAGATCCGCGGCTCGTCGATCAGCCTCGAGCAGGCGGGTAACGAGACCCTCGACTTCATCAAGCGCCATTGCCCCCAACCAGCGACCGTGCCCCTGTGCGGCAACTCGATTGGCACCGACCGGCGCTTTCTAGACGCCTACCTACCCGACATCGAGAACCACCTTCACTATCGATCGGTAGATGTGTCCAGCATCAAGGAACTCTGTCGTCG
>JAGQSP010000604.1 GCA_020439485.1 Acidimicrobiales bacterium
GTATCTGTTCTCCGACTATTGCAGCGGCGTGATCTCGGGTTTGCAGATCGTGGGCGGCGATGCGGTATCGGTGGTCGACCTGGGCTTGCGGGCTCCGGGTGCCGTCGCGTTCGGCACCGACCCCAATGGCGACGTGCTGGTCGCCCTGCTGGGCGGCGGTGTCCGCCGCATCATCGATAACTGACCTGGTACGCCGCGATTACCCTGGGCCACCAACGCCGAGCGGGTGCCCGGCGACGTTGTCAGGGGGAGTCGAAGTGAACGCCAAGAGAGTGCCCGTTTCCGCGCCGGGGGCGGTCGCCGTGGGGCCATACAGCCACGCGATCGACTCGGACGGCACCGTGTTCTGCTCTGGGCAGACACCGCTGGACCCCGCCACAGGACAGCTGGTCGACGGGGGAGTCGGCGCTCAGACGCACCGTTGTTTCGACAACTTGTTCGCCGTGCTGGCCGGCGCCGGCTTGGGCCCCGACGACGTCGTGAAGGTCAACGTCTTCTTGACCGACATGGCGACGTTCGATGAGATGAACGACGCCTACCGCACCCGCTTCGCGGAGCCGTTCCCGGCACGCACCACCATTGGGGTCGCCGCGCTGCCGCTGGGCGCACAAGTAGAGATCGAGCTGATCGCCCGCCGCTGACGACGGACCATGTTGCTGCCAGCTCAGATGCGTGGAATGCGCAAGCGGTCGCCGGTGAAGGTCTGCAGGCGGCGCAGCACCTGATCGATCTGGGCCCGGCTGACGGGTTCGGCCAGCTGGTCGAAGTTTCCCCTCAGGACAACGCCGTCGCCTTCGACCTCGATGTGTTTGATCACTCCGCGCAGCTCGCGGGGCAGGTCGAACCGCACCGATGGCAGCCTGCGCAGGCCCCGTTCGAGACGCCACCTGTCGTTGGAGGCGGCCACCGCCGAGATCATCACATGGTCCACCGCGGGTGCCAACTCGACCTCGAGATAACCCATCGCGGGCCTACCGAGCGATCTCACCCGCGGTTTGGCATCGACGATCTCGAAGCTGACGCCGACATCGGCGTCGCTGACCAATGCGGCGACCACGGCCTCGGCCAGCCTTACCTCGACCTGCACGGGAGCAGCAACGAGCACCATCGGTGTACCGGGTCGCAGATGCACGTTCTGAAGGCCAACCTTGGCCTGCGCGATGCGCACCCCGTGCAGCAACACGTCGTGCGCAGACAAGGTGATGTCGCCGAACTGGCCCACCGCGGGCCCCAGCGAGTGAACCTCGGTGGTGATGTCGTCCAGCACCAGGTCGACCCTGGTCGAACCGACCTCGACCGACAGTTCCTTGCCGACCAGATCTGACCGGGCGGCCGCAACGAGTTCGGCGAACACCTTGGCCGGAGACACACCGAACACGTCGGCCATCTGGATCATCCCGGCGGTCATGGGCTCGGCGATCCCTGGAACGATGTCGCGCCACATCGCCATGCTGTCTCGCAGCCAGTCGCGCGGGTCCTGCTGAGCCACCTTCAGCTCGCGAACCGCGGGCTGTGCGGCTGATCTCTCGGCGTGTCC
>JAGQSP010000605.1 GCA_020439485.1 Acidimicrobiales bacterium
GATCAGTGGGGTCTGGATCACGGGACCTGGTCGGTGCTGGCGCACGTCTTCCCCGAAGCAGACATCCCGGTGGTGCAGTTGTCGGTGGATGCATCCAAGACCATCGAGCAACACATGGCTCTCGGAGCGTCGCTGTCTCCGCTGCTCGACGAGGGCGTCATGGTCATGGCGAGCGGCAACGTCGTTCACAATCTGGGTGCACTCAACCCGGCGCTGCGAGACGAGGCGTCCGAGTGGGCTCGCGCCTTCGACGCTGCGACGACACATGTGATGACCACCAACCCGGGAGATCTCGGCTCGGTGGTCACACATCCGGCCTTCGATCTGGCTGTGCCCACTCCAGATCACTTCCTGCCCCTCGCCTACATCGCGGGCATCGCCGATTCTGTCGGCGAAACAGCCCAGGTTCTGATCGAAGGCGGAGCGATGGGTTCGTTGACGATGACCAGCTATACGGTCGGCACCTTCAACTGACACCAGGCGAGCGCCCTCGCATAGCCTGCAGAACATGCAAAGACTCAAGTTCGGAGCCTTCCTCGCGCCCCACCACCTTCCGGGCGAGAGCCCGACCCTGCAACTGCAGCGCGACCTGGACCTGGTGACCCAGCTGGACCGATTGGGATACCACGAGTTCTGGTGCGGCGAGCACCACTCGACCGGTTGGGAGGTGATCGCTTCCCCGGAGATGTTCCTGGCGGGTGCGGCCATGCGCACCGGTCGCATCAAGCTCGGCACCGGTGTGGTCTCGCTGCCCTACCACCACCCGTTCAACGTGGCCCAGCGGATCGTTCAACTCGACCACATGAGCCAGGGACGCGCCCTGCTCGGCACCGGCCCAGGAGCCTTGCCCTCCGATGCACACACGTTTGGCATCGACCCGGTGGTCCTGCGAGATCGCCAGGATGAAGCCATCGGAGTCATCAAGCGACTGCTGGCAGGCGAGGAGCGCTTCAGCTACGAGTGCGAGTGGTTCACCCTGAACGACGCCAAGCTGCAGATTCTGCCCTTGCAAGAAGTGCTGCCCATGGCGACGGCCTCGATGATCAGCCCCTCGGGCATGACGCTCGCGGGCAAGTACGGCGACGGCGTTCTGTCGATCGGTTCCATGTCGGACGAGGGTCTGGCGTCGCTGCCGTTGCAGTGGAGCTTCGCAGAGGAAGCAGCCGCCGAACACGGCCAGATCGTCGACCGCTCGAACTGGCGCATCATGTTCAACTGGCACATCGCCGAGACGCGCGAGAAGGCGTTCGAGGAGGTCGAGTGGGGCCTCTTGCGCTGGCACAACGACTACACGGTCGGCACGCTCCAGCGTCCGGGCGTGCCCAAGTTCGACACCACCCGCGACGCCATCGAGGCCCTGGCCTTGGCCGAGGGCGCAGCGGCAGTCATCGGCACCCCCGACGATCTCATCGAACGAATCCTCCAGATGGCCGAGGTCACTGGTGGTTTCGGTGTGGCGATCGGTTTCGTAAACGACTGGGCTTCGCCTGCGAACACCGCAAAGAGCTGGGACATGGTGGCCAGGTATGTGATTCCCGAGGTCAACGGCCAGCTCGAATCGATGCGCGAGTCGAACCAGTTCGTGATCGACCACCGCGAGTACTTCCAGCGAGCCCAGAAGGCCGTGCTGAACAAGATCAACGAGAACGCCAGGGCCGCCGAGGCCTTCCGGGCGGCGGGTGCCGGCGGTTCGGCCCCCATAGCGGCGCACTCGGGGCCGTCACGACAAGACGCGTCAGACGACGCTGCGAGCCAGGACTGAACGGCGCAGTGCCCCGCACCGAGGTCCGCGGCGTCGAATTCGAGTGGAGCCGCTCGGGACAAGGCCCCACGACGATCTGGGGCCACGGGCTGCACGGGTCGCGCGATGTCGAGAACAGGTACGGCGTGATCGATCACGCCACGCTCGCCGACCACTTGGACCTTGTCAGGTACGACGCCAGAGGCCACGGTGAGTCGACGACCACGACCGAGCGTTCTACCTACTCGTGGGATCAAATGGCCCAGGACCAGCTGGCGCTGGCCGACGCGCTGGGTATCGGCACCTATGTCGCCGCAGGAGCGTCGCTGGGCACGGCCACGGCCATCCATGCTGCGGTGCTGGCCCCAGATCGGATAGCCAAGCTGGTCCTGGTGATACCGCCGACGGCATGGGAGACGCGGGCCCAGCAGGTCGATCTGTACGAACGTATGGCTCGAATCGCCGAAACCAAGGGAACCGAGCCTCTGATCCGTGCGCTCGACCAGGGCCCGGTGCCCGATCCGGTTGTGGACGATGCCGACTGGTTCGACAACAAGGTGAACAACCTGCGCGCGGTCGATCCTCAGCGTCTGGCAATTCGCCTGCGCGGCGCGGGCACCGCCGACCTGCCACCCAGAGAGCTGGTTGGCCACATCGAAGCCCCAACCCTGATACTGGCCTGGTCGGGCGACAGCGGCCATCCCGTGGACACGGCAGAACAACTGCACGACCTGATCGCCCATTCGCAGATGGTCGTCAGCTCGACGGCGGCCGACTATCGCACGTGGACCGCTCGCATGATCGAGTTCATCAACAGCTGAGCTAGGTTCGGCCCATGACACCGAGCGAAGTGGTGAATGCGTTCATCAGCGCCATCGAGCGCAAAGACATTGCGGGCGCCGCGGCCCTGCTGGCCGAAGACGTCTCGTACGAGAACATGCCGACCAACCCGATCACAGGCAAGGCAGCAACCGTTGCCACGCTGGAGGCCTTTCTGGGCCCTGCCACCGAGGTCGACTGGCCGATCAAGCGCCAGCTCGCAGCTGGAAACACCGTCGTGAACGAACGGCTCGACCGCTTCAAGATCGGTGATGGCTGGCTCGAGTTGCCGGTGGCGGGAGTGTTCGAGGTGAACGAGGCGGGCCTGATAGCTCTTTGGCGCGACTACTTCGACATGCCCACCTATATGAGCCAAATCGAGGCCCTCACCTCGAAGCGCTGATGAACAAGCATCTCGAGATTCGATGGCTGACGGCGTTCATCGACCGGCCGGCGGCCACCTTCGATGCCTCGGTCGCGTTCTGGGCCGAGATCACGGCGTCCAGTCTGTCGGCCCCAAGGGGTGACAATCACAAGTTCGCGACCCTGCTGCCACAAGGAGGCGACGCCTACCTGCGCGTTCAGCGTTCGGCCGAAAGCCCGCGCGTACACCTGGACCTGCACGTC
>JAGQSP010000606.1 GCA_020439485.1 Acidimicrobiales bacterium
CTGATGAGAATGCTGAGCCGGGTCGAGGGCATGCCGCTGCGGTCGCTGGAAGAGGGCGTGCCTTGGAACTGGAAGAGCACCGAGGACTACCTCGCGATGCTCGAGAACAAGCTGTCGATCAACGCAGGCTTCAAGGTCGGCCACTCGGCGCTGCGCCGCGTCGTCATGGGCGCCGACTGCACCAGGCGCGAGGCCACCGCGGACGAGATCGCTGCGATGTGCGACCTGTTGCGCGCAGGCGTCGAAGCCGGAGCGATCGGATTCTCGTCGTCGTGGTCGAACACCCACAACGACGCCGACCGCAACATGGTGCCCAGCCGCTACGCCACCCGCGACGAGCTGCTGGCGCTGTGTGGTGTCCTGGCCGACTATCCGGGAACAACGCTGGAGTTCATCCCCAGAGTCGGGCCGTTCACCGACGAAGATGCCGAGCTGATGGCAGACATGGCCCAGGCCGCCGATGCACCGTTGAACTGGAATGTCCTGGCGGTGTCGGCCAAGAACCTCGACGACGCCTTTGCCAAGCTGGGGGCGTGCGATGCGGCCGCCAGCCGTGGTCACCGGGTGGTCGGCCTGACCGCCCCGATGTCGCTGGACTTTCGGGTCAGCTTCGCCAGCGGCTTCCTGCTCGACGCAATACCGGGCTGGGAAGAGGTGATGCTGCTGCCCATCGAGGACAAGATGGCGCTGTTCGCCGACCCGGCCGAGCGCCAGCGGCTGGCCGACCTGGCCGACTCCAAGCACCTCATGCGCCGCTTCACGCACTGGGAGCAGATGACGATCTTCCACACGGTGGCCCCCGAGAACCAGCAGTATCTGGGACGCAACATCGGTGAGATCGCAGCCGAACTGGGCAAGTCGCCCTGGGACACCATCTGCGACATCGCCCTGGCCGACAGGCTCGAGACCTCGTTCGGCCACCCATCCGAGGACGAACCCGACGAGAACTGGAAGGCCAGGGTCGAGGTGTGGCGCGACAAGCGGGCGGTCATCGGGGCGTCCGACGCCGGAGCCCATCTCGACATGTTCTTCAGCGCCGACTATGCCACCAAGATGCTGGGCGAGGCGGTGGTCAAGCGTCAGCTGATGCCTCTCGAGGAAGCCATCAATCTGCTGACCGCTGTGCCCGCCGACCTGTATGGACTGAAAGACCGCGGCCGCCTGGTCGAGGGCGCATACGCCGACCTGGTCGTGTTCGACGAGCACACCATCTCGTCCAACCCGATGGAGATGAGAGCCGACCTGCCGGCCGGAGCGGCCCGCCTCTATGCCGAGGCCAACGGCATCGACCTGGTCATGTGCAACGGTGTCGAGATCGTGTCACATGGCGAGTTCACCGACGCTCGCCCCGGCGCGGTCTTGCGCTCGGGTGTCCACACTGGGTGACCCAGCCCTCGGCCTAGGCTTGCCGCATGACCGCAGCGGCCCGCAGGCGCATAGACACCAAGTTCTGGTGGTGGCTCGGTCATGTCATCGACCTGATCCACATGCCCATCGTGATCGTGTTCGTGGTCCTGGGTGCGGGCTGGTTCCCTGGCGAGATCTACATCACCCTGGTCACGGTGCTGGTGGTTCTGCAGGTTGCGCTGCTGGGCTGTCCGGTCATCTACCTCACCGGCCACCTCAAGCGTATGCACGACCCCGACTACCAGAACGACTGGTCGTTCACCGTGTGGCTCTACCGCAACTACGGCCGCGCGGCCGGGGTGGCGGTGTTCGTGTTCTTCCTGGCCATCGCCTTGCTGTTTCGCTGGCTGATGTTCTAGAGACGCCTACACAGGGCGGTCGCCAGTGCGACGTGATCGGCCAGCTGCCTGTAGACCCGGCCGACAGACTCGGCCGAGACGTCACCTTGGGGCAACGACCGCACGTTGGCGCCCTGTCCGACGGCAAGATGCAGCGTGTCGTGCGCCGCACACAGCAACACAGACTGCCCGGGCCGCTCGGCACGCACCGCGTTGAACATGTCCAGCAATGCCGCATCGACGCGGTCGGGGCCACCCTTTGACACGAACGCCTTGACCTCGGAGTCGCCGCCGAGTTCTCGCATCGACACCCCGCGCAGGCTGGGTTTGCCCCATGTGCGCAGTTGCTGCACCGCCGCACCTTCGGTGGTTTCGCGGTGCACGATCAGGTGCACCCCGTCGAACAGGTTCGATCCCCCGCCGTTGCGACGCTTGTTGTCGAACACGTAGACGCCGTACATGTCGACCGAGCGACCCTCGATGTCCAACGACAACCGCCAAGGCACCAGGGTGGTGGCCAACCGCGGATACAGCCCGGCCTCGATCACCGGGGCCACCGACGGCTTCGGGTCGTAGCGGGCCTCCGGCACCGACCTGGCGAACAGCGAGGGCAACAAGGTGCCGTAGAACGCCCGATTGCTCGACCGGTCGAGCCCCACGACGAACGCGCTGATGATGGCCGACAACACCGCCGCCACCACGGTCAGGAAGAACACCGGGCTGATCCAGTCGGCCTGGCCGCGCAGCGCACCCAACACCACGGCAACGACCACCAACGCGGCGTTGAACGCCAAAACGCGGCGTCGTCGCCCCTTCAGGTCGGCCTCGAGCGCAACTCGATACTCGTCGACTATGTGCTGGGGCACCGGCTCAGCGGTCACCTCGATCGGCTCCGGTCAGAGGGATGGCGGACGGTA
>JAGQSP010000607.1 GCA_020439485.1 Acidimicrobiales bacterium
GTGGCCGCCTACCGGCTCAGTCACTACTGGCTGCCGATTCCCGCGGCCGCTCTCGCCTACCTGCTGGTCAGGCGACACGTCGAGCGCACAGCACCGGCGGTTGCAGCCGCCTGAGCATCGGCTCCCAGGCCTCAAGTCGAGGTGTCGAACCTGCCGATTTGTGTTGCGTGGAGACCCGGCGCGACATAAGCCCCCGCGTAGTTCGCATCTGGCGAAAGAGCGACGACGCGCGGCCCATCAGGCTCGTTGTGGACCAGATCCACGACGGCGAACTGCGCGTGCCGATGGAAGCCTTCGGTGGGCGCGTAACCCCAGGCGAAACGGTCGACATCGAGATTCCTGCCGACGGCAGCGTGGCCACTCCGGGCGACCCGCTGGCGCCCGGCCGGTTCAAGAGCCTGGTGTCGGGTGTCGAGGTCAGTGGCGAGAGCGTGTTCGTGTCGTTGGTGTTGCCGCCCGAGCGGGGTCGCCGCCGGATGTCGGATCAACGTCGAGCCGCCCGGGCACGCATCGAGCGCGCGGCCACAGCATCAGTACTCGACGCCCAGATGCATCCGGGCAAGCTCATGGAGACCCAGGTCACCAACATCTCGGCGACCGGAATGCTCATCCACTGTGGTGAACAGGTACCGGCGGGCTCGCGGCTGGTGGCAAGCATCGACGTGGCCGACCACCTCGTCAACGTCATCGGCCGCGTCCTGGGCACCGGGCCGCACGACACGGTCAGGGTCGAGTTCGAATCGCTCAGCGATCGAGCCCTGGCTGCGATAGCGGTCGAGGTGGCCAACCTGACGGGGGCAGATTCGCCGTACTCGACATCACCACAGCTGGCGCAGCTGAAGGTGCCCCGCGCAGTGCGGGAGGCCTACGAGAAGGGTCGCAACTGTCGCCTCGAAAGGGCCTGATTCGCACCCCACTCCCTCCCGAGATCGCAGATCGAGACCTTCGACCCCGTTGGCTGGTGGAGGGTGTGGTGGGGGTGTGAACCGAAGGGACTATCAGCCGCCGACGGCTGCGTCCGACGAGAAGCTGGCTGGAAACAGCTCGACGATCTTGGCGTCGAGGCCTTCCTTGACACCGGCCAGAGGCAATACGTTCAGCACGCCCTGACCGGCCTTGATCAGGTCGATGATCTCTTCACCGCTGCGCACCAGCACAGGGGTGGTGCCGCTGATCACCAGGTTGGCCGATGCGACGTCTTCGCCCAGCTCGGTTCGCAGGTAGCTGAAGATGTCACGCACCGTCTCGAGGCGGATACCGGCGTCGAGCAGGGTCTTGATGACCTTGAGCTCGAGGAGGTCTTGATAGCTGTACGAGCGGCGGCTGCCGCTGCCTGCGGCGTCGGCCAGCGACGGGCGGATGAGGTCGGTGCGCGCCCAATAGTCGAGCTGCCTGTAGCTGATACCGACGATCTCGGCAGTCTTCTTGCCCGAGAACCCGGCCTCTGTGTGCTGTGCGTTCGACACCCGTCAAATCTCCGTTCGCCCGACCAGTGCATCACATGATCGGAACTACGTCCATGTGATGCCTGCCGAGGACTCAAGGTACGCGCGCGCTCCGAGGTCTGTCAATCACCTTCAGCGCGAAATATCGCGCGGCTCGCGCGAATTGCCCTACCTTGTGTCTTGGGGCTCGCGCGCTCCGCGCGATCGGGCGTGTGCTCGCGCGCCTCAGAGTCGGGTCAATCGGCCAACTCGTGCAGGTGTTCCAGCTCGTCTGGACGGCCCATGGCGATGATCACCGAATTGGCCTCCAACACCTGGTCGTCCGGCGGATTGGTGACGAAGTGGCCACCGCGCGTTCGCACCGCCAGCAACAGGCAGCCGGTATTGGGCCGCACCCTCACGTCGCCGACCGTCTTTCCGGCCCAGGGGCTGTCGGGCGATACGGTCACCTCCTCGAGACGCCACTCGACCTGTTGGCCGTGCACGCTGACGTCGAGGAACTCGGCCACGTTTGGCTGAAGGGTGTAGGTGGCCATGCGTCGACCGCCGATGAACTGCGGGTTCACCACACGGTCGGCTCCGGCGCGCAACAACTTCTCCTCGGCGGCCGATGCGTGGGCACGCGCCACGATGAACAAGTTGGGGTTCATAGCCCGCGCCGACAGGGTCACGTACACGTTGTCGGCGTCGTTCGACAGCGCCGACACCAACACACTGGCCCTCTCGACCCCGACCGATCTCAATATGTCGTCGTCGGTGGCATCACCTTCGATGACCGCATAGTCGTTGGGATAGTTGAGCTGTGAAGCCACTGCGTCCACCAACACGAACTGCTTGCCGGCCTCGGCGATCTCCGAGATGATCTCGCGACCGACACGCCCGGCCCCGCACACGACGATGTGCCCGTTCATCTTTGCAATCCCCTTCGTCATACGACGACGTCCATAAACCAGTTCGAGGCGACCTTCGACCAGGCTCTCGACAAGAACACCCAGGGTGTAGAACGTCGAGCCGACGCCCAGGATGATGACCACCGCCGTAACAGCGCGGTAGGTCGCCGACCCGGTGTCGTTGCCGACCTCTTCGTACCCGACCGTGGTGATCGTGATCAGCGTCTGGTACAGCGCATCCTCGAGGCCCAGCCCCAGCATCAGGTATGCGACTGTCGATGCTGCGACGACCAGACCCAGAAGGGCCACCGCTCGTCTGACCCTGCCGATGTCGCGAAACGGCCTCAGTGGCGAGGGTCGGCTCCACAGACGCCCATCTCGGTCTCGCCTCATGCGGATCATCTCGCCGGCTCGAACCTTCTCAACCTTCGAAGTCCTCCGGGTTGAGGTCGTCGAGGAATTGTTTGAACTCGTCCAGCAGCTCGGCGGGATCTGTGTCTTGCAGATCCGACGGCGGCGCGTCGGCAGAGTCGACGAGGTCGTCGGCGGCCGGATCTTCCAGCTGGGTTCCGGCCGCGGCCAGCACGGCCTCACTGGCGAATATGGGGGTTCCTGTGCGCACCGCCAGGGCAACCGAATCGCTTGGTCGTGCCGACATGGTGATGCGCCTGCCCGATAGCTCGATGACCAGCTCGGCAAAGAACGTGCGGTCGCGCAGCTCGGTGATGGTCACCGACACCAGTTCGGCCTCGAGATCGGTCAGCATCTGGGCCATCAGATCGTGGGTCATCGGCCGCGCCATCCGTATGCCGTCGAGTGCTCGGTGAATGGCTTGGGCCTCGGGCACATCGATGACGATGGGCAGCACCCGGCCACCCTCGGCCTCACGCAGCAATACGACGGGCGTGTTGAACGGAAGCTCGACCTCTACTCCGATCAGCTCCATCTCGATCATGAGAGCGACCCTACCGCAGGTTTGGCCACGGTCCGATCAAGGCCGGCACCGATTCAGGAGCCCGAGCCGTGCTCCAGCAAGGCGCTGCGCATCATCGCCGCACGCATCCGTGCGCCGAGTATCGCCAGCTTCTCTAGTTGCTCGAGCGTCTGCTTGCGTGCAGCCGGGCTGCGCTGGCGAAGCAGTGGCATCACGACCTGCTCGAACACGGCCGCTTCGCGCTCGGCTGCGGTCTTGTACATGCGCAGGTGGCGGGGCTCGACCCCGAACTCCATGAAGGCGGCGGCAAGGCGGCTGACGGCCAACGACTCGGCGTCGTAGTAGCGCGACGGCCCCAGCGGACGGCTGTGGATCAGCCCGTAGGTCTCCAGTTGGGCCACCTGATCCACGGTCATGTCCGACGCGGCCGCCAGCTCGTCGATGGTCAGCGCCAGCGTGCTCGGGCCGGTGTCGAGGGCCGAGGCGGTTTCATCGAGCTCTCCGCCCGACAAGATCGCCGAGTCGGCGTCGGGGTCGGGCTCGGGTGCCTCGATCACCTCGGGTTCGGGCTCGGGTTCGAGGTGTTCGCCGGCCTCTATCTTGTCGCGGATGACCCTCAGGGGCAGGAAGCTGTCGCGCTGCTTGACCAG
>JAGQSP010000608.1 GCA_020439485.1 Acidimicrobiales bacterium
GCGTTGCCTGCGGTGACGTTGCCGTCCTTGTCGAACGCGGGGCGCAGGCCGCCGAGCGACTCGGCCGTTGTGCCGGGGCGTACTCCCTCGTCGGTGTCGACCACGAGGTCGTCGCCTCGGCGCTGGGGAACGGTGACGGCGACGATCTCGTCGTCGAACAGGCCGTCCTTTTGGGCGTTGGCCGCGCGCTCGTGCGAGCGGGCCGAGAACTCGTCCATCATCTGGCGGGTCACGTGTGAGGCATCGGCCGCGGCATAGCGCTCGGTGCCCAGCCCCATGGCACATGCATCGAAGGCACAGAACAGGCCATCGTGCAGCAGCGAGTCGAGAAGCTCACCGTTGCCATAGCCGTAGCCACGCCGGGCGTTGGTGAGAAGGTGAGGCGTGTTGGACATCGACTCCATGCCGCCTGCCACCACGATTTCGGCGTCGCCGGCCTTGATCATCTGATCTGCCAGGTAGATGGTGTTGAGGCCCGACAGGCAGACCTTGTTGATGGTGGTGGCTGGGACACTCATCGGGATGCCGGCGTTGACCGCGGCCTGGCGGGCGGTGATCTGGCCCTGCCCGGCCTGTACCACCTGGCCCATCAACACGAAATCGACCTGATCTGGTGCAACACCCGACTTCTCGAGTGCCGCAGCGATGGCGAAACCGCCGAGTTCCATCGCCGAGAACGACGTAAGGCCGCCGTTGAAGCGCCCAATCGGTGTGCGAGCTCCGTTTACGATCACCGAACCAGACATGTGGGCCTCCCCAAATCGTGGCCACTGCGAGGTTCGCCAGCGGCTGCGTGATCACGAGTCTAGATACACGCTTCCCCGCAGGCCAGAAGGTGGTTGCATTCGGTACGCAAGTTTGTGCCGGAGACCCGGTTCATCGTACGATCTCGCGATGCAGGAGTTCCTCGAAGCCATCAACGCCGGTGCCTCCTCCGACGAGATCGCCGCCATACCGATTCCCGAGTCGTATCGAGCGGCATACGTCACCAGATCCGAGGTCGACATGTTCGAAGGCCTCGACTCCTGGGACAAGGATCCTCGAAAGTCGCTGCATGTTGGCGAGGTCGCAACGCCCGAGTTGGCGCCCGACGAGGTCTACATCGCCGTCATGGCGAGTTCGATCAACTTCAACACCGTTTGGACCTCGATCTTCGAACCCCTGCCCACCTTCGGTTTCCTCGACCGGCTTGCCAAAGAGAGCCACCTGTCGTCGAGGCATCTTCGCGAAGAACACATCATCGGATCTGACGCGGCGGGTGTGGTGCTGCGCGTCGGCAGTGCGGTGCGCAGCTGGAAGCCGGGCGACCGGGTCACCGTGCACTGCAACCACGTCGACGACCAGGACCCCAGCGCTCACGACGATTCGATGCTGGCCGCCAACCAGCGCATCTGGGGTTTCGAGACCAACTTCGGAGGCCTGGCCGACCTGTCTATCGTCAAGGCCAACCAGCTGATGCCCATGCCAACCCACCTCACGTGGGAAGAGGCCGCGGTCAACGCGCTGTGCGCCTCGACGTCGTATCGCATGCTCATCAGCCCCAACGGCGCCGACATGACGCTGGGCGACAACGTGCTGGTGTGGGGCGCCACCGGCGGCATCGGTGGATACGCCGTGCAGCTCGTCAAGGCCGCGGGTGGTACGCCGATCGGCGTGGTCAGCTCGCCCGACAAGGTAGACCTGCTGCATTCGATCGGCTGCGAAAACGTCATCGACCGCAAGGCCGAGAACTACCAGTTCTGGTCAGATCCACACACCCAAGACGAATCCGAGTGGCGTCGGTTCGGCAAGAAGATCCGCAGCCTCATCGGTGAAGATCCTGACATCATCTTCGAACACCCGGGCCGCTCGACCATGGGCGCTTCGGTGTTCGCTGTCAGGCGAGGCGGCACCGTTGTCACCTGCGCCGCGACGTCGGGCTACATGATCGAGTACGACAACCGTCACCTGTGGATGAAGCTGAAGAGGATCGTCTCCAGCCACTTCGCCAACTATCAAGAGGCGTGGGCGATGAACAAGCTCATCGATCAGGGCCGGGTGCATCCGATCCTCAGCAAGACCTTCACCCTCGACCAGGTGGGCGAGGCCGCCCTGTCGGTTCACCACAACGAACACGAGGGCAAGCTGGGTGTGCTTTGCCTGGCCCCCGAACCCCGCATGGGCATTCAGGATCCAGAGAAGCGCGAGCGCATCGGCGAGGACAAGATCACCGCCTTCGAGCGTCACGCAGCCTCTCTGAGCAAGTGATCGAAAGGAACAGATCGATGCTGCTGACCGAGATCGACCACATCGCGATCGCCGTCAAAGACCTCGAGGCCGCCATCGCCTACTACCAGGCCGCCTTCGGCGCCGAGGTGCATCACCGCGAGATCGTCGACAGCGACGGTGTCGAGGAAGCCCTGGTCAAGGTCGCCGACTCGTACATCCAACTCACCGCCGCCACCAGAGACGACTCGCCCATCGCGAAGTACCTCGAGAAGCGGGGCGAAGGTCTGCACCACGTGGGCTATCGCGTCGACGACTGTGCGCAGGCCCTGCAGTCGATGATCGACGCGGGGGCAACCCCCATCGACAAGGGGCCGCGGCCCGGCTCGCGAGGCACCACCGTTGCGTTCGTTCACCCGAAGGGTTCGTTCGGAACGCTCATCGAGCTGGTTCAGGAGTAGCTGCTCACCATTCGAACGAACCTGGTGCGGCCACGGGCCCACGCCAGGTTCGGTCGCCGTGCGTCACGACGACGTACTCGCCGGCCGGCGAGTTGGTGAGGCGCTGGAGCACGGTCCGATCCCTGCCTGTCGCGACCGAGACCCCTTCGAGGGTGCGATCGGGCCACAGCAGGCTCTGGGCCATCATCCGGTTTCCGTCGAACCTGACCCGGTATGGCCGCA
>JAGQSP010000609.1 GCA_020439485.1 Acidimicrobiales bacterium
CCTACGACCATCTGGATGCGCACCATCGCTTTGCTGGGCGACGAAGAACCGTCGGGGTTCCAGCGAATCTGTGTGCTGGCTGACAGCGGCAACGCCATAGGGCGCAACAGCGAGCCCGACGAGTTCTCGTTCGTCAACCCCGACCTCACGCTGGTGTTGCATCGCCAGCCGGTGGGCGAGTGGTTGGGCTCACAAGCCATCTCCGATTGGCACCCCGATGGCATCGGCCTCGCCGACGCCCTGTTGTTCGACGTCGAGGGTGTCGTGGGCCGGGCGCTCCAGACCCTCGTGGTCCGCTGACGCAGTGTTTCCCCAGAGGCTCGGCGTCGTCGACCAGCAGGCGGCCGATCCGACCTGGCACAGCGATGGAGTGCAGTTCATCGAAGCCACAGCGTCGGGTGGCATGCCATGGCTCACCAGCCGGGCTGAGGCCGCCGACCGCGGCGAGCCGACCAGGTGGTTCGATTTCAAGGACGTGCTGCGGCTGAACCGGGTCGACGTGCTGGGGTTGGGTCCGGTCGGCTGGTACCTCGACCCTGGCCCCGAGCAAGACCTGTGCGCAGCGTTCTGGTGTGACGTCTGGCTGCAAAGCGATGTTCGGGCCAACCATGTGGCCGTCGCCGAGCGGATCACCTCGGCGATCGGCCCGGGGACCGATACCAGCGTCTCGAATACGGTCGAGACAACGTGGGCGGTGGGCTTCGTGACGGTGCGAGCCTTGTCGTTTCCGCTCGAACTGCAGACCGACATGGGCTCCAACCCGCTGCACCAGGCCCACCCCGAGCTGTGGCTTCGCACCCAGGTCGACATCTCGACATCGATGGCCAACCCCAGCCCCCTTCCCGAGCTAACTGAACGTCGAGTGGCCGCCACCTGGCGGCGACCGGTCGAGGTGTCCCAGCTGCCGGTGTGTGACGCCCAGATCGTTCGGCCTCACGGTCTCGACATTGTCGGCACACCCATTTCGGGGTGCGAGATCTGGGCGGACGAACATTGGGTCTGCACCGGCGCCACCAGGTTGTCGGCGGCGGTGCGCCGTGCCTCGATCGTGGCGCTGGATCACGAGGTTGCAACGCCGGCCAGAGGCGCCGGGTCGACGACTCTTGTCGCTCGCCTGGCCGACGGGCGCTCGCATGTGCTGCTGCACGGCCCGCGATACGACGACTTCGACCGACTGGCACCAGAGCTGGCCGACTTCCTGGGCGTCGATGTGCGACGCGACGAATACGAAGACTTCTGAACAGAGGCCCGCCGACCGGCACCTCGTCCCAACCGGCTGTCACTGCAGGCAACTAGGGTGCATGCCGATGGCGAAGATCCTGCTCCTAGACGGCCACTCCCTGACCCACAGGGCGTTCAACGCGCTGCCCACCGACCTGATGACCGCCTCTGGCCAGGTAACCAACGCCGTGTTCGGTTTCACGTCGATGCTCATCAACGTCATCCGCGACCACCAACCAGATGGCGTGATAGTCGCATTCGATCGCCCCGAACCGACGTTTCGTCACGAGATGATTCCGACGTACAAGGCCAACCGCAGCGAGACTCACGAGTTGCTCAGACCCCAGTTCGGTCTGGTGCGCGAGGTCATCGATGCCATGCAGATTCCAGTGGTCGAGGTGCCAGGCTTCGAGGCCGACGACGTCTTGGCCACGCTGGCCACGCGTTTGCGCGACAACGGCGACGACGCGGTGTTGGTCACCGGCGATCGCGACAGCTATCAGCTGGTCGAAGACCCCCACATCAAGGTGTTGTACAACCGGCGCGGCGTCTCGGACTATGCGATGTACGACGAAGCCGGAATCGAAGAGCGCACTGGTGTGCACCCGACCTTGTACCCGCAGTACGCGGCTCTCAGGGGCGACAACTCCGACAATCTGCCGGGCGTGCCCGGCGTTGGCGAAAAGACCGCCGCCAAGCTCATCAACAAATACGGGGGCCTCGACGGCATCTTCGAACACGCCGACGATCAGACACCCAAGCTGCGCCAGAACCTGATCGAGAACGAGCAGAAGGCCCGGTCGAACTTCGACGCCATGGTGCTGCGGCGAGACGCCCCGATCGAACTCGACCCCACCACCGTGCGATGGGACGAGGTCGACGTAGACGAGATCCAGCGCTTGTTCGAGTTTCTCGAGTTCCGCAGTCTCTACGAGCGGCTCAACGAGGTTCTCGATGGGCGTCTTCCCACATCGGAGGCCGGCGGGGGAGTGCT
>JAGQSP010000610.1 GCA_020439485.1 Acidimicrobiales bacterium
ACACAGCCTCGGCAAACCTCTTTGGCTTCCTTCGTCGACGCACCCCGTTCTGGAAAGAACAGATCGGGCTCGACTCCGAGACAGTTGGCGAAGTCCCACCAGGTCTTCGGTTCAGCGTCCTCGAAATCGGGCGCAGATTCGGGGATGAGTGACATTGGGCTCCTGCTGCAACAACGGCCGGGGCCGATGTGCGCGATGGTTGGGTGTCGACCCGCTTAGGGTTTAGATGACGTCGAAGTAATTACAACCACGCGATTGTGGAGCCTTCATGACGGTTTCGCAAATAAATCCTCAAGGTCAACCACGGGTCGAGACATATCGCGCGCTCCGCAACCTACTGCCCACTCTGAGGCTTGAATCAGCCGACTCGAGCACACAAATTGACCACACCTGACGATTCCTTGGGGCTGGCGATCGAACGGCTCTCGACCGATCCGCGGCTCGTGTGGCGGGCGACCGAGCCGGCTCGGCGAGCCACATACGGTCGTCCAGCGCATCCGGGCGACGACACACCTCAGGGCCTCGCCGGTTTAGCCCCGAATGGTCTATGGCAGCACCAGGCCGAAGCTATCGACCTGATCGCAGCGGGCCGAGACGTCGTGGTGGCCACTGCGACGTCGTCGGGTAAGTCGCTGTGTTATCAGCTGCCGATAATCGCACGTTTGAACACCGATCCGGCTGCGACGGCGCTGGTCATACAGCCCACGAAGGCTCTCGCCCACGACCAGCTTCGAACGATGGCGCAGATGGTGGCGCCGGCCGTGTGCGTCGGCTACGACGCGGATACAGACGTCGAGCTCAGGTCAGAGGCCAGGCGAAGGGCCAACATCGTTTTCACCAACCCCGAGATGCTGCACACATCGCTGCTGGCAGGCCACATGCGATGGGCCCGCTTCTGGGCCAACCTTACTTACGTCGTGGTCGACGAGCTCCACACCTATCGGGGCGGGTTCGGGTCGCACATGGCCCAGATCCTGCGCCGCCTCCACCGGGTGACACAGCTGCACGCATCGAAACCCCGGTTCGTCTTCACCAGCGCCACCATCAACGACCCTGGTCGCCTGGCCAGCGAGCTGCTCGGCTCGCCGGTCGAGGTCGTGGACGTCGACGGTGCTCCCAGAGGGCCCCGCACCCACGCCGTGTGGGACACCAGACAGAGCACGAATGGCGTCACCGAAGAGGCCGCCAGACTGCTGTCCCACTTCGCTGCCGAAGGCCACAGAACAATCGTTTTTGCTCGATCCAGAGCCGGCGTCGAAGCGATCGCGGCCGCGGCCAAGAGACGAAACCCTCGAGTCGAGATCGAGGCTTACCGGGCGGGTTACACGCCCGACGAACGCCGGGAGATCGAGCACAGACTCAAGGACGGCCGACTTCAGGGAGTGGTGACGACCTCGGCTCTCGAGATGGGCACCGATATCGGAGACCTCGACGTGACCATTGCGGCCGGATTCCCGGGATCGCTGACGTCGCTGCGCCAACAGGCAGGGCGTGTGGGCCGGCGCGGCCAGCACTCGGCCTCGATCCTGGTGGCAGGGAACAACCAACTGGACCGATGGTTCGCGACCCATCCAGACGAGTTGTTGTCCCGGCCGGCCGAGGCGGCTGTGTTGAATGTCGAGGCGCTGCACGTCGTCAGGCGTCACCTCGCCTGCGCGGCTCATGAAGTACCTCTCGACCCCATGACCGATCTCGCCTACTGGCCCAACACGCTGGACGAGGGTGTCTGCGACCTGGCAAGGGTGGGCCTGATAGAGGTCGCGGGCGGCAGAGCACGGTTGAGCGCCGGCGCCAACCCGGCCCGAGGCATTGGACTGCGGTCGAGCGACGGTGGCGTGGTGCGCATCGAAGACCGAAACGGTGCTCTGGTCGGAACGACCGACAAGTCGCGGGCCCGCAGCGAGGTGCACCCAGGTGCGAGATACGTACACCGGGGATGCGCTTGGCAGGTGGTGAGCCTGGACCTCGCCCGAGCCGTTGCCGTGGTCGAGCCCGACCAGCGAGGAGATATCTCGACTTCGCCGGTCAAGTCGATCGAGTTGGAGGTACTGGAAGCCGTTCAGCATCGATCAGGCAAGCCGGTGGCCGCCTTCGGACGAGTCGGACTGACCGAGAGCGTCGACGGCTATGTGCTTCGCCGCTCGGGGCGATCCGAGCGATTCGACCTGGCGGTCGATCCGCGCACGTGGACGACCGAGGGTCTGTGGATCGACTTCGGCGGACGCGCGCGGCCGAGCTTGGCCGCGATCCACGCCGCCGAACACGCCCTTGTCGCCGCGGCCGGACTGTTCGCGATATGCGACACCGGCGACCTGATCGGCCACACCCGCAGGCAGTCGAGCCGCGTGCGGATGTGTATCCACGACGGCAGGACGGGCGGCAACGGCATCTCGGCACTGCTGTTTCGCAACCTCGACGCCGTCGCCGCCCAGGCCTCAGCCCTGGTGCGCTCGTGTGACTGCACCTCTGGTTGCCCCAGTTGTGTTGTCAGCGCCCACTGCGATCGCGGCAACACCCGCCTGGACAAGGTCCGAGCAATCGAGGTCCTCGACCTGATCGCACGATGACGCCTCGAGCATCATGGTGGCCTCGGCCGAGAGCTTCCTGTTCGCCAGTAGTGCTCCGAACAGGCCCAGCGATGTGGGAGGGCCGTAGACCACGGTGACCGTGACCACAGCTCGAGACTGCGAGCCTCGGCTCAGGTTCACCGAGAGCCTGCCCGGGTCGAGTGAGGTCGAGCCCAACGCCGCGGCACGAACCATCGACTCGTCACCTCCGACAGCGGCCGCCCGTGCACCCTCACGGGCGGCGTGAACCACCATCAGTTGGTCTCGCCAGACCAGCCCCACCTGCAGAACCGCCAACGCGATGAACAAGATCGGGGCCAGCACCAGCGCCAATTCGACGGTGGCCTGGCCGTCGTCGTCTGCGGTCTTCATCAGCCGGCCGCTCGGACCAGACCGTCGAACACAGCGTCGAGCAGTGAAGACACCTTTCCGGTACCCGCGGCCCAGGCCGCGGCTAGGCCCACCACCAACGCGACGACTCCGGTCACGAGGGCGTATTCAGCCGTGGCCTGGCCAGCCTCGTCCTTGAGTCGATGACCGGTGGCGGGCGTTTCGTCGACAACACGGGCTGGCACCCCGCTGGCTTGTGCGGCTTCTTCGAGCATTGATCTGGTTCCCTTCGTTGGGAGGATGTGGAAGGGGGAAGTGGGGTCTGGGGATCGTGGCGGCCGGTGCCGTGGCCTCATGGTCCGAACACGGCCAGCAGCGACGGCACGACGGCAATGAGCGCGAACGCAGGCAGATGGCACATCACGAGAGGACCGCTGAGCCACACCGACAACCTGCGCGCCCGAGCAGTCAGTTCCTGGGAGTCGAGCCTGCGCAGATCGGCGCCGATGCGATCGAGTTCGGCGGCCAAGGGCCGACCCGAAGCCGCTGCATCGGCCAGGGCGTCGAGCGCCAGGCCCAGAGGGGTGGCCGGGTCGATTGCGGCCAGCCTGACGGCGTCGGTTGCACTGGTTCCCAGGGCCAGCGCTCTTTCGACGGGTCGCAACAACTCACTGCGCTCGGGGGGAGAGAAGCGGACACAACGCCCCAGAGACTCGCCGAGGCTGGCGCCACGCCTGGCCGATAGGGCCAACAGATCGATCAGATCTGAGGCTTCACAAGCCCTGAGTGCCGGTCGGCCACGGCTTCTGCGGAAGCCGGTGGCCGCGCGCTTGCGCAGTGCTGGCGGCAACCACGCCCAGATGGCCCAGCCAACCCCCGCCCACAACATCGAGGTCATACCGAAGCCTCGACCTGGGTTATCAACCGCAACGACCAGGCGGTGCCCACGAGCGACAGTGCAACTCCGGCGCTCAGCACCGTTGCGGCCAACGTCGCGTCGAGGTGTGGGTCGAATATGCCCGCTCGGCCGAAGAATCCGAACGCGACACCAGCCAGGGGCACAAGCGCCATCAGGAGGGCAGACGCTGTGGCTTGAGAGGCCTGTGCAGAAATCTCCGAGCGCCTGAGCCTGCGCTCGCGCATCGCCACCGCAGCACCCAAGAAGGTTGGCTCGGCATCTGACATGCGTTCGGCGGCCAACTCGATGGTGGCGCCGACGAAGCGCACGTCTGGGTCGGCGTGCGACCGCAACGGCTCGGTGGCCAGCTGATACGGCGCCCCGGCCTCGAGCCGGCCGACTACGTGACCCAACTCGGCGCCCAGGCCCGGCGCCAGGAGCGAAGCCCCTCTGAGCGCATCGGCCAGAGGCAAGCCGACCCCGAGGCTGGCCCCGGCGGCCTCGACAAACTCTGGCAACGCCTTACGAGCCCGCATCCGAGATCTGCGTTGTGCAACAGCACGAGCGATCTGGAAGCCAACCGCGACGTCGAAGGCCAGCAGCCCGAGCCAAATGGCACCCGACGCCGCGAACGCTGCCGCACCCGCAGCCGGGGGTATGAGCCGATGAGTGCGTGTCGCCGCCAGAGCCAGCACCCCGGCAACGACGGTCATCGGCGGAATCCGAGCCTGAAGTCGGCCACATCGACAATCGCTCGGCGACCGTCTGGACAGCGGCCGAGCACCACCACCTTGTCGAAAGCCCTGGACAGCTGGTCGATACCGGCGTCGTCGAGCGGACCGTCGACCCCTGCCCGGTAGAGAGAGGTCAGCCTGGCAGCTGCCGCGTGGGCATCTCCGGCATGTATCGAGGCCAGGCCACCCCGGTGACCGGTGGAAAGGGCATGCACCAGGTGGGTCGCCTCGGCGCCACGCACCTCACCAACGACGATGCGGTCGGGCCTGAGCCGCAGCGCCACGCGCACCAGATCGCCGAGGCCCACGGTGGGGTTGATGCCATCGTCGCGGGCCACCAGGCGGGCCACATCACCATGGGAGGTGACGATCTCGGCGACGTCCTCGATCACGACGACGCGCTCGCGTGGGTCGACCGCATCGAGTAGAGAGCCGATGAGGGTGGTCTTGCCGGCGCC
>JAGQSP010000611.1:0-335 GCA_020439485.1 Acidimicrobiales bacterium
CGAGCGCCGACGTCGAGTTCGGGGTATCCGATCGGGTCGGGCAGGCGCGAATCGGCCACTCGTACCCATATCACCGCCCCGAACGCGAAGACGATGCCGATGGTGGCCGCAATGCTGAGCCATCGCTTCGACGGCTTCATGGGTTACTTGAAATCGCGGGGGTGGGGGAGCGACCGGATGTGGGCGGTCTCGTTGATCGACATCAGGCTGCGCTGACCAGACGACGCCACCAGCACCCGGCTGATCGACGTGTAGTCGACGTTGCAGAACATGAAACGGTCGCGGCCACGCTCGAGCACGTCGTTCAGATAGGCGTTGATGACACCGCCGTGGCA
>JAGQSP010000611.1:379-1662 GCA_020439485.1 Acidimicrobiales bacterium
ACCTTGTCCTGGAAGGTGGTGGAGTCGCCCATGCCCTCGTACCCGCCCTGCATGAGGCGCTGCCAGGCTTCGTAGTCGGTCTGCTTCAACACATCGGAAGGGATGTAGGAAGTGTGGTGCCGGTCGAATTCGGCCAGGTCGTCGCGGACGATGGCTTCCATCTTCAGTGCCCACTCCAGCGGCTGTGCGGTTTCGCGGGCCCTGTTCATCGGGCTCACGTAGACGGCATCGATCTGTTCCTGCGTGAGCCATGCGGCCATGGCCTCGGCCTGACGGCGCCCCAGCTCGGCCAGGGGTGGGTCGGCTGGCGACCCGTCTTCGGTTTCGATGTGTTCGGGAAGTCCGTGACGGACAAAAATCAGCTCCACGTGCGCCGAGGCTAGCGCGGTACCCTTCCGACCTATGACTCGGCGCACGAAGATCATCGCCACGATCGGCCCTGCCTCAAACGACGATGCGACCCTGAAAGAGATGATCGTCGCCGGAATGGACGTGGCGCGCATCAACACCTCCCATGGCCACCTCGACGATCACCTCGAGACGATGTTGGCCGTGCGTCGCGCCGCCGAGAACGTCGGCAAACACGTTGGCGTGCTGGCCGACCTGCCGGGCCCCAAGGTTCGCACCGCCCCGTTCCCCGAGGGTGGTGTGACGCTGGCCGAGGGTGACCGGCTTCGGGTCACCGCGGGCTCCAAGGCGTCGAACCGCGAGATGATCGAGGTCGACTACGAGACGATCGCCCTGGACATGCGCACTGGCGACAAGCTCGCCTTCGGCGACGGCCAGGTCATAGCGGTGGTCGAGGCCAAAGACGGCGACGACCTGATCGCACGCGTCGCCTACGGCGGCCTGCTGGAGGGGCGCAAGGGTCTGCACATACCCAGCGATCGCCTGCGCGTCACCGCCCCGACCGATGTCGACCTGAAATATCTCGACGCGTTCGTCGAGCACGGGGTCGACATGGTGGCTCTGAGCTTTGCCCGCTCGGCCCACGACATTCGCCGCCTCGGGGTCGAACCCGCTCCGCGCGGCCCTCTGGTCGTGGCCAAGATCGAGACTCGTGCCGCGGTCGAGAACCTCGAGAGCATCATCGATGCCTCCGGCGCCGTCATGGTGGCCCGCGGTGACCTGGGCGCAGAGTGCCCCATCGAGGAGATACCGCACCTCCAAAAGGAGATCATCTCCGAGTGCATCGCCCAGGGGCGGCCCGCCATCACCGCCACCCAGATGCTCGAGTCGATGATCACCTCGCCCACACCCACCAGGGCCGAGGCATCCGACGT
>JAGQSP010000059.1 GCA_020439485.1 Acidimicrobiales bacterium
GCCGCCCTGGCTCGCGCGTCAGCTTCGTTGCAGCGAGTGGTTCCGGGCGTGGTCAAGGCTGCAATTCTCACCATGACCGTGATCTTGGCCGCCGGCCAGATCGGTCTGGACACGACCATCGTCAACCTGGCGGTGGCTGCCGGCTTGTTCAGCATCGGCCTCGCCGCTGCCCTCTTGGTGGGGCTGGGTGGTCGGTCGGTTTCGGGCGAGGTTGCGGCCGCCCGCGCCCTGCGCTCGATGCTGAACGAGGGCGACTTCGTCGAACTGGACGAATACTCGGGCCGGGTTGTCGCGGTTCACAGCACCGCCGTCGAGCTCGACACCGGCGACAACACGCGGCTCATTCCCAACAGCACCGTGATGGCGCAGTCGTTTCGTATCATCCGGGCCGAGCGCCCCGACGACGCCGATTAGCGAACGCCGGGCTCAGCCCGTCGCCGCAGGCCGGTTGGGGTCGTTCGACCACTGCGACCACGAGCCGGGATAGAGGCGGGCATCGATGCCGATGCTCTCGAGTGCCAGCAGGTTGTGGCAGGCACTGACGCCCGATCCGCAGTACACGACGACGTCGGCACCAGGTTCGACGCCCAATCGTGCGTAACCGTCCGCCAGCGCGGCAGCGTCCTTGAAACGGCCTTCCGACAGGTTCGCCGAGAAGGGCGCGTTGACAGCCCCCGGTATGTGACCCGCCCTCGGGTCGATCGGCTCGGTCTCGCCCCGATAGCGCTCGGGTGCCCTGGCATCGAGCACCACGGCGTTGTCGGCCAGGGCCAATTGGGCGGTCTCGTCGGCGTCGACCATCTTGGCCTGCGGCCACTGCCGCGGCGGGTGGTCGACCGGGTCGAGCTGGTTGGTGCCCGATTCCAGCGGGCCGCTCCAGCCCTGCAGCCCTCCATCAAGCAGCGCGGCGGGCGATCCCAGAATCCGCAGCATCCACACGAGGCGTCCGGCACCCATTCCGTCGCGGTCGTCGTAGGCCACGACGACGGTGTCGTGCCCGATTCCCAGGCCGCCCATCGACTGGGCGAAGGCCTCGGCCGACGGCATGGGATGGCGGCCCAACTCTGGCGATGCCGGCAGCGCCAGGTGGGCATCCATGTCCACGAAGATGGCGCCGGGGATGTGAGAGGCCTGATAAGCCGCCCGGGCGTCGGTGCCGTCCAGGTAGAAGCGCACGTCGCACATCACCGCGCCGGGTGGGATGTCGTCCGGGGACACGATGGGGGCAATGGTCGGCGCCATCACGCAGCTCCGAACATCATCAGCCACTGTTCCTTCGTCTTTGGTTTGAACACGAAGTTCGTCTCGCGTGTCATGCCCATCGTCGAACTGGAGGGAAACGAGTATCGGTGACCCGGGAACAGCACGCAGTCGTCTGGCACCTTCGACAGGCGATGGTGCAGGCTCTCGTACATCTGCTCGGGGTCGGCACCAGGTAGGTCGGTCCGGCCGCAGCCGTCCAAGAACAGGGTGTCGCCCGACACCAGGTGACCACGAACCAGGAAGCACTGGCTTCCGGGTGTGTGGCCCGGCGTGTGGATCAGCTCGATCTCGACCTCGCCGACCTTCAGCACATCACCGCTGTCGTGCAGGGCCAGGTCGGTGTCGCTCAGGCCGCTCGACTTCTTCACCCACTCCTTCTCGTCGCGTTGGATGTGCACCTTCACGCCGCGCTTTTCGAGCAGCTCATGGACACCCTGGATCTCGTGGCCGAAGATCGCTCCGCCAATGTGGTCGGCGTGATAGTGGGTGGCCAGGGCACCGGTCAGCTGCATCCCGTCGGCGTCGACGATGTCGAGCAGGCCGTCGATGTCGTAGGCCGGGTCTACAGCTACCGCCTCGCCTGTGGCCCGGTCGCCGATCAGATAGATGAAGTTGACCATCTGAACCGCCAGCGGATTGTCGGTGGCAAAATCTCTGCCGGCCAGCAGCTGACGGAAATAGAAACGATCCTCGCTCATGGCGTTGATCGTACGGTGCAGCCGCCACACTGGCGGAATGCGACAATCTTCAGGGCCGATTCCGTCGAGGAGCCGTTCGTGAAGGACCGAATATTCAGATTCGCCGCATACGCCGCTGTTGGCGTGTTCACCGGTCTGATCGTCTCTGGGCTCGAGTTCGTCGCGGTTCACCTCCTTTTCGACCACGTGCTCGAGGCTCCCTTGTGGGTCAGAACGGTCTCGCCCGGCGCCGGCTTGTTGGTGGCGGTGCTGATCCTCAGGGTCGTGGGCGGAGGTTTGTCGCCGGCCACCTCCGAGGAGTACATCGCGGCCTACCACGACCGAAAGCCGCGGATCCGCTCGAAGCACCTGCCAATTCGGCTTCCGGCGGGCGCGGCAACCATCGGCGGCGGTGGTGCTCTGGGTCTGGAAGGTCCCTCGATCTATGCGGGTGCAACCGTGGGCGCCGCCGTGCAGCACCGTTTGCGGCGCCTGTTCCGCGACAAGGATCGCAAGGCGTTGATGGTCGCAGGTGCAGCAGCTGGTGTTGCCGCCATCTTCAAGACGCCTGCAACCGGCGTGTTGTTCGCCCTCGAGTCGCCCTACCAGGGCGACGTCGCCCGTCGTGCCCTGCTGCCTGCACTCATCGCCTCGGCCGCCAGCTATGTGACCTTCGTGGCCTTCTTCGGCACCGACGAGATCTTCTCGGCCGACCGCATCACCGGCCTGGTCAGCGACCCCGAGGCAGCCGAGACGTTGTTGAGGTTCGACAGCACCGAACTGTGGGGTGCGGCCCTGGTCGGGTTGATGGCCGGCGCCGGAGCGTTGATCTTCTCGCGCATGGTCAAGGTGGCCAAGAAGATCTCGGCCGAACAGCCGTGGTACCTGCGGGTTGCGGGCGGTGCGGTCATCCTGGGCGGCTTGGTGTTGCTGAGCGACTGGCTCTACGAGCGACCCATGTCGATGGGGCCATCGGCGGGCGAGAACATCCTCGACTGGGTCCTCGAACCCGACCATGGCATCGGGCTGTTGTTGCTGCTGCTCGGCATCAGAATGGTCGCCACCACCGTCACCCTCGGCGCGGGCGGTGTGGGCGGGGTGTTCATCCCCCTTGCGATCTTCGGCCTGATCTCGGGGCGTATCGTCGGCGAGGCGTTGGGTGATCCCACCGCCATCAGCCTCTACCCGTTCATCGGTCTGGCCGCCTTCCTGGGTGCGGGTTATCGCACGCCGCTCACCTCGGTGATGTTCGTAGCCGAGTCCACGGGCAACACGGCCTTCGTCGTGCCGGGCCTCGTCGCGGTGGCGGTGTCGCAGGTATTTGTTGGTGGCGCCTCGGTTTCGTCGTATCAGCGGGCGACCCGGTCTGGTCACCTCGAGCGCCGGTTCCGCCTGCCGGTCACCTCGGCGCTGCGCACCGATGTCGACACCATCGGCCCCGACACGTCCATCAACGATTTCGTCTGGAACCACGCCCTGCTCCGCAAGGAGACCGATGTGGTCGTCGCCGACGACGAGCGATACCTGGGCATGTGCAGCGTGCACGACGCATCGACCATCGAACGCGACCAATGGAACAGCACGCCGGTGTCCGCCATCATGCGGCGGGTGAGGCCGGCGCGCCTGTCGATGACTTTGCGCGAGGCCACCGAGGTGATGGAGGAGCAAGACGTCGAGAAGATTCCGGTCACCGATGGCAGCGGCCGCTTCGTCGGCGCTGTGCTATCCGACGACATCTTGAAGCTCGACGAGATACTCGAGGAGACCAGCGGCCAATGAGCGACTCACCCGACGAACTCGGCTTGTTGGAGGGCATGGCCACCACCCGAGCCATACGCCGATACACCGACGATCCGATTCCGGCCGAAGACCTCTCGAAGATCCTCTGGTACGCAACCAGGGCTCCCAGCGGCTCGAACAGACAACCGTTCCGCTTCCTGGTGTTGCGCGATGGTCCCAAGGCCGTCCAAGCCAAACGACTGCTGGGCGAGTCGTTCAGGGCCGGCTGGAACGAGAAGCGCTCGACCGACGGGTACACCGCCGGCAGCGGCGTCGATCGCTCGTCGCCCAAGGCCCGCATGGCGGCGACAATGCAGCACTACGTCGACAACTTCGAACAGATTCCCGTTGTGATCCTGGTTTGCCTCAACCGCTATCGCGAGGCCACACCGTTCGAGGGTGCGTCTGTGTACCCGGCGTGCCAGAACCTGTTGCTGGCCGCTCGGGCGCTTGGTTATGGCGGGGTGCTAACCGGCTGGCACGGGGTGGTTCGAGACGAGCTGCA
>JAGQSP010000060.1:0-651 GCA_020439485.1 Acidimicrobiales bacterium
ACGATGCCTTCCAGGGGCCGGTTCTGCTGGTTCATCTGTTGACCTCCGCGGTCGGCAGTCGGGCAAGGTTCGCCCATTCGTCCGTGATGGCTCTTGCCGCCTCGAGGAGGGCAGGCAGGTAGTCGCCGGTCAGCTTCTCGACCGACGTCTCGGCCGCGTGGGTAGTGACGTTCAGAGCTGCGACCACCCGACCGTCGGCTCCGTACACGGGGGCCGCCACCGAGCGGATTCCGTGAGACAAGATCTCGTCGGCCATGGCCCACCCGCGGGCCCGCACACCGGCCAGGATCTCGTCGAGTTCACCGCGCTCGGGTGTGACGCGGGGAATGACGTGTGACGTCGACGGACACGCCAGTGCCTTGTCGAGTTGGTCTTGGGAGAGGTCGGCCAGCAAGACCTTGCCCATCGAGGTGGCAACCGCCGGGAACCGGGTACCGATGGTCACCGCCAGGGCGATGATCTTCGGCACCGGCACCCGGGCGGTGTAGACGATGTCGGATCCGTCGAGTTGCGACATCGACGACGACTCGCCGGTGAACGACACCAGCCCCAGCATGTGGGGTCTTGCGAGATCCCATATGCCCTGGGCTGCGACTGCGGCCGTGCCGATGTCGAGCACCTTGGTGGTGAGCGAGTATCGGCCATCGGTCG
>JAGQSP010000060.1:702-6079 GCA_020439485.1 Acidimicrobiales bacterium
GCCAACCCGGTGTGGTCGGCGACGTCGCTGACGGTCATCTCGATCTGGCTGGGACTGAAGGCGGTGAGAACCTCGATGCCTCGAGCCAATGCCTCGACGAAGTCGCGGTCTTTGGCCAGTGCTCTGCGCGCTGCCATGACCTCAGCGGTAGTTGTTGTTCGAGGTGTGGTCGCCTGCCAACCAACGCTCGAGCGTGGCGTGGGCATCCTGAACCCGATCGGAGGCGATCTCGTCGGCGTTGTCGACATCGACGGTGAACTCGAGCAGCATCCCGTTGGGATCTTCGGTGTAGAGCGAGCGGCAGTAGCCATGCTCGAGCACGTAGGTTCCCTCGGGCTTCCAGTTGGCCGCGGTCAGGCGGCGTTCGAGCTCGGCTTGGCCGTCTGCGTCGACCTTGAGGGCGATGTGGCGGAAAGGCGACGGTGTCAGGGCCGGGTCGAACAGGTCTTGATCGTCTTGGTTCGCGAACTGGAAGAAAGCCAGCGCGCTGCCATCGGCGAGGCCGAAGAAGGTGTGGCAATAGACGCGAAGGGCGCCAAACAGTTCGTCGGCTTCCGACCAGCAGGCAACCAGCGGGAATCCGAGGATGTCTTCGTAGAAGGCCCTCGTGGCCTCCTGGTCCTTGGTGAGGTATGCGGTGTGGTGAAGTCGTTGTGCGAGCGGGTTGGTCATCGGATCTTCTCCTCGATTCTGGGTTGTTCGTACTGTCTACAAGCTCGGCCCGCGACCGCGTCGCCGCCGGTCGCGGGCCGAGCCCGAGTTGTCAGGCTTCGGCTTCGGTGGGGTTGTAGAGCAGCCCCAGGAATGCGCCGTAGATCAGGTGCCAGAGCAAGATGCCGAAAGGCAGCTTCCAGCCGTCGGGGCCGTCGAACAAGAACAGCCCGTATCCCTGCTCGGGAACGTAGGCATAGGGCACCAGCAGGCCGGCGCTGATGATGGTCATGATCACGCCGTACACCAGGCCGTTGGCGACATTGTTCTTGATCCACTTGCTTGCGTCCTCGCGGAACATCACTGCCCACAACACGGCGAAGATGATTCCGTTGACGAAGTGCAGCGCGTGGCCGACGAAGAACGCGTCGGACGAGACCGCGAAGGCCCCCTCGGTCGCTACCGCTCCGTTGAAGCCGTCGGCGATCGTGGTGCCGAGGATGCCGTTGTAGAGCGGCCACGGCAGCACGGGCAACCCCACTGCGGGGAACACGTAACCGAAGTACGTGCCGAGCTGTGTAGCGATGACGCCGATCACGAAGATGGCGCCGATTGGATGGGCATCGACATACTGCCGCCATCTCATCGATGGTTCGCCCGGCTTTGCGTAGGACATGAGGTACCCCCTTGGTTCTTCTCACATCCGGACTTTGTGTCCGTAGTGCGGTCAAACTAGCCGCACTGCGGTCGGCGATGCCAACAAAGTCACCCATCGAGCAGACGTTCGTTCAACATGCTTCGAACTGCGGCGACCTCGACCGGCCTGATCCGATGTTCGGAGTCGTCGAACAGGCGGGTGCTCACGCTTGCGCCGGCGGCTTCGAAGGCGGCCGCCGACTGTTGCATGCGGCCGAGGTCGATCCATGGGTCGTCGGTGCCGGCGCTGATCCACACCGGCATGCCCCCGAGGTCGCCTGCGATAGCCAGGTCGGTCCCCGCGGGGCCGATGCGGGCCCCGGTGAGCGCTGCCAGCCCTCCTCTCGGAACTGCGGTTCGGGCCACGTATTCGCAGGCCAGGCAGGCGCCCTGTGAAAATCCGAGCCAGACGACCTTGTGGCTGGGGATCGACTCGAGCAGGCTCGATTCCATCTGGTCCAGGGCACTCAACGAACTCGACAGTTGCGGCTCGTTGGCCTGGGCGGGAGCCATGTGTCCCTCGGGGTACCAACTGCGATCACGAGTGGTCGGCAGTATCCAACAGACAGCGGGCAGGTCGACCGCCCGAATCAGGCTGTCGACGAGGTTCTGTGGTTGGTGGTCGCGTCCATGGATGGCCACTGCAACAGCCGCAGCCTGCCTGGGCGGTGGGCCGACCCGCTCGACACGCCACCCCCCTGGCTGCCAAACGTGGGGTCGATGTGTCCGCACAGCGGCCAAGCTACCAACTGGCGGCCAAAATCGGACTCGGCGGACTCGCGTCGCCTAGTGTCACCCAACGAACACGAAGGTCAGGTCGCGCTGGCCCAGACACAGGATGTGTGATGACTCTCGACCACGGCAGAATTCTCACCACCCACACGGGCAGCCTGCCCCGCCCCGACGACCTCATCTCGATCATGTGGGCCCGCGAGGACGGCGTGCCCGTCGACGCCGACGCACTCGCCGGGCGCATCATTGCGGCGGTCGGCGAGATGGTCGACAAGCAGGTCGCGGCGGGCATCGACGTCGTGAACGACGGCGAGATGTCCAAGCCCAGCTACGCCACCTACGTCAAGGACAGGCTGCATGGCTTCGGCGGAGAGTCGGTCCAGGACTACTTCTTCGAAGATCTCGTCGACTACCCGCGCAGCGCCGAGATGGTGGCCGAGAACCCCGGCAGGCGAAAGCGGTCTGCGCCGGCTTGCACCGAGGAGATCGCGGTCAAGGACCGTCAGGCTGCGGTTACCGACATGGTGAACCTGACCAACGCGGCAAACGCTGCGGGCGCCTTCGCCACGTTCACCAGCGCCGCGTCGCCCGGTGTCGTCTCGTTGTTCTTCGGCAACCAGCACTATGCGAACGACCGCGAGTATGTGATGGCCATCGCCGAGGCCATGCGCTTCGAGTACGAGGCCATCGCCGCAGCGGGTGCCACCGTGCAGGTCGACTGCCCCGACCTGGCCATGGGTCGCCACACGGCTTACGCCAGGCTCGACCGCGACCAGTTCCGCGATCGCATCGCTCTGAACGTCGAGGCCATCAACCACGCGGTGCGCAACATCCCGGCAGAGCAGCTTCGCATGCATCTGTGTTGGGGCAACTACCCCGGGCCCCACCACCACGATGTGCCGATCACCGACATCATCGACATCGTCTGGGACGCGAAGCCCTCGACGATTCTGTTCGAGGCCGCAAACCCGCGCCATGCGCACGAGTGGGCCGTGTTCGAGACGCTCGAAGTACCTGACGGCAAGGTCTTGTGCCCCGGGGTCATCGAACCACAGTCGAACTGGATCGAACACCCCGAAGTGGTGGCTCAGCGCATCGAGCGTTATGCCCGCGTGCTGGGCCCGGACAAGGTCATGGCCGGGGTCGACTGCGGGTTCAGCGTGCATGTCGGCATACAGGGCATCGACCCAGATGTGGTCTGGGCCAAGCTGGGTTCGCTGGCCGAGGGCGCAGCCATCGCGTCCGGTCGCCTGTTCGGCTGAGCGGGCGTCGCCCGATCAGCTCTGGGGATATCCGGGGTAGCTCTCTTTGAACACGCCCTGATGCAGCAACACCGTTGCTACGTGTCTGGCGGTGTCTGCCTCGATGACTCGCGACTCGGTCCAGTACGACTCCACGCGCCTGCTCTGCCCAACGCACAACAGTTCTTTTTCGACGATGTAGGGCTGGCCTACGAACATCGGCCCGTCGACGGCACGGACCTCTAGGTCGATGAACAGCCCGTTGGCGGGGGTTCGCACGCCTGGCATGCCGCGTGTCTTGTTGGTCAGCACGCTGTACATCTCGAACGGCACTATCGGCCGACCCCACGGGTTGTCGGACGACTCGTACCAGGGGCTCGGCTCGGTGATGCGGTCGAGCTTCTGGCGCAACGAGAACGGGTACATGTGGCCGTTCCAGACATCCATGTCGATGGTGTGGGGCTCATCGACGACCACCCTGTCTCCGACTCGCAGACGGTCGATCACGTAGAGGGCGCCCGGGTCTTTCGCCTGCATCTCGGCCAGGCGGGTGCGCAGCGTTGTGGGGGCATCGGGATCTATCGACGCAGAACCGGCCAGCACCGGGGATCCGTCGGCCTTGTGGGCCTCGATCGTCGCTGTGCCATCGCCGCTGTCTGTCAGCGAAGCCGTGACCGATTCTCCCTCGACGACCATGGTGCGAAAGTGCGAGCTGATGCACCCGGTCTCGAACCAGCGCCGACCCCAGACGTGGAAGCCCAGTGGGTCGATCTGGCTGAAGTGAGTGGGCCCCTCGATAGGTGCGCCCGCCAGCCCGAGCTTGGCCGCGGTCTCGTCGTCGTGAACGCTGGCGTGCCCGTCGTAGCTCTGGTCGGCGAGCATCTGGGCCGGCATGCGCTGAGGCCCGAAATGGGTGTTGCCGTCGGTGATTATCACGGTGTCGAATGCCATTCGGCGAGTCTCCCATGTGTTCGCCCGAACGCACGCCTATCCTTTGTTCCCGTCATGTTCGAATCACTTTCCGATCGCTTCGACGGGATCTTCGGCCGTCTCCGAGGCAAAGGTCGCCTGACCGAGGCCGATGTCGACGAGGCGATGCGCGAGATCCGTCTCGCCTTGCTCGAGGCCGACGTCAACTTCAACGTCGTCAAGAACTTCGTCGCCCGCGTACGCGAGCGTTGTCTTGGCGCCGACGTGTCGGCCAGCCTCACCCCGGGCCAGCAGGTCATCAAGATCGTCGACGAGGAGCTCACGGGCATCCTCGGTGGCGAGACGCTGGCCATCACGTTTGCGCCCAAGCCGCCCACCGTCGTGCTGATGGCCGGTCTGCAGGGTTCTGGTAAGACCACCAACTCGGCCAAGCTCGCCGCCTGGTTCAAGAGCCAGGGCCGACACCCCCTGCTGATCGGCGCCGACCTTCAGCGGCCGGCTGCCGTCGAGCAGTTGCGCACGCTGGGCGGCCGCATCGACGTACCGGTCTTCAGCGACCCGTCAGACCCCGTCACCGCCGCTCGTGCGGGCCTTGAAGAGGCGCGCCGCACGGGACGCGACGTCGTCATCTGCGACACGGCCGGTCGTCTCTCGATCGATCAGGAGCTGATGGACGAGATCCGTCGCATCTCCGACACGATCGAGCCCCACTTCACGTTCCTGGTCATCGACGCAATGACCGGCCAGGACGCGGTGCAGACCGCAGAGGCCTTCCATCAGACACTCGAGCTCGACGGTGTCATCCTCACCAAGCTCGACGGCGACGCCCGTGGCGGTGCGGCCCTGTCGGTCAAAGAGGTGGTCGGCCGCCCGATCGCGTTTGCGTCTACCGGCGAGGGCCTCGACGCCTTCGAGCAGTTCCATCCGGACCGGATGGCCAACCGCATCCTGGGTATGGGCGACATGCTCACCCTCATCGAGAAGGCCGAGAAGGTCTACGAGGAGGAGCAGGCCGAAGAGGCCGCTCGAAAGATGCTCGAGGGGACATTCACCTTCGACGACTTCCTCGAGCAGTTGGCCGCCGTCAAGAAGATGGGCAGCCTGTCGAGCATCGTCGGCATGCTGCC
>JAGQSP010000060.1:6216-29716 GCA_020439485.1 Acidimicrobiales bacterium
GGCACCTCACCTTCGCAGGTGGCGGCGCTGTGCAAGCAGTTCGGCGAGATGCAAAAGATGATGAAGGGCCTGATGGGCCCGGCGTTCGCCAAGAAGAAGGCCAAGCGCACCAAGAAGAAGGGCAAAAAGGCCGCTGGCGGGCGGGTTACGGCGTCCAAGAAGCAGCGTGCCATCCAGCAGAGTTCTGGCTCGATGCAGCTTCCTCAGCTCGACGAAGAGCTGCTGAAACAACTCGGCGACCAACAAGACGTACCGTTCCGCCTTCCGGGGCGCTAGAGTCGTCTGTCGGCCCGAGCGCCATCCCTACGCGCCCGATCCCCACCGATTTCAACTTTCAGACCTGGGCACGGTCTCACCTCTCGTTCCGTGCCTTCAACAAGGAGCAAAATGGCCGTTCGACTTCGCCTGATGCGAATGGGCAAGAAGAAGCAGCCGACATACCGCATCGTCGCGGCCGACAGCCGTTCGCCTCGCGACGGTCGGTTCCTCGAGATCGTTGGCACCTATCAGCCGCGCCTCGAGCCGTCCGGCATCAAGATCGACGACTCCAAGGCCCTCAAGTGGCTGCGCAACGGTGCACAGCCGTCCGAGACGGTCGAGAAGCTTTTGAAGATAAACGGCACCTGGGAACACTTCGAGAAGGGCACCGAGCCCGCCGCCGAAGCTCCTGCCGAGGCCGAGGCCACTTCATGAGCGAAGACGAGAACATCAGCCACGCCGAAGAGCTGCTGGTCTACCTGATCACCCAGATCGTCGACGACAAAGACTCTGTCGAGATCGAGATCGAGGAGAGCGACACCAAGCTCTCGATGGTTGCCCGGGTCGCCAACGACGACATGGGCAGGGTCATCGGCAAGCGTGGACGTGTCGCCAATTCGATCCGCGACCTCGTGCGCGCCGCCGCTCACAAGGACGGCATCGAGGTCGAGGTCGACTTCGACGGCTGAGCCCGTGCTGCTCGAGATCGGGCGCATCGTCAGGGTCCACGGTCTGAACGGTGAGGTCGTCGTAGACCTCACGACCAACGTCGACCAGCGCTTGGCGCCCGGATCCCTGCTGTACACCGACGCCGAGGGCGTCGGCTCGTTGCTGGTCGAGACCTCCCGCCCCCATCAACACCGCTGGTTGGTCAGGTTTGCTTCGGTCGCAGACAGGAGCGCGGCCGAGGCGCTGGGCAGGCCCGCGCTGTACGCCGAACCGGTCGACGACCCCGATGCGGTTTGGGTTCACGAACTGTTCGACATGGTGGTTGTCGACAGCGATGGTGAAGAGCGCGGGCGCGTGGTCGAGGTGCTCGACAATCCGGCGTCCGAGTTGTTGGTGCTCGACACCGGTCACCTGGTACCTCTCGACTTCGTCGTTTCCATCGAGGCCGGCCAGATTTTCGTAGAGGTTCCCGCCGGGCTCTGGGAGCTCGTCGAGGGCCCAGACGCCTAGGCGTCGGTCGTGCGCATCGACGTCTTTTCCATCTTCCCCGAGATGATCGATCAGTTCGTGACCCACGGGGTCATCGGCAAGGGCGTCGAGGCCGGGTTGCTCGAAGTTCGGGCCCACGACCTGCGCATGGCCACCACCGATCGCCATCGCAGCGTCGATGACGCACCCTTCGGCGGGGGAGCGGGCATGGTCTTGATGCCCGAGCCTGTGTTCGGCGCGGTCGAGATGGTCGAGCCTCCCCGCCCGCTGTTCGCATTGACCCCTGGCGGGCGGCCATTCGACCATGCGATGGCCGTCGAACTGGCCTCTCTGGATGGGTTCTCGATGCTGTGCGGTCGCTACGAAGGCATCGACCAGCGCATCGTCGACCATCTCTGCGATGGCGAGATCTCGCTGGGCGACATGGTTCTAGCCGGAGGCGAGGTGGCGGCGATGGCCGTCGTAGAGGCCGTCGGAAGGCTCGTCCCCGGCGTTCTGGGGAACCGGGCGTCACCCGAGGACGAATCCTTCGCCAGCGGTTTGCTCGAATATCCCCAATTCACCCGCCCGGCGTCGTTTCGAGGCTGGGACGTGCCCGAAGTGCTGCGAAGCGGCGACCACGCCCGGGTCGATCGTTGGCGGCGGGCCATGGCACTGACCCGCACCATCCAAACCCGCCCCGACCTGATAGCCGCGCGGGGTGGGCTCACGGGCGAAGATCTGGCTTGTCTGCACGAGTTCGGGCTGCCCAGCGATGGGCTCGGCAAAATCGATCCGTAAGACGCGTTGGACAGCCACGCCTGTGCGGCTAAAGTAGACCGCTGCACTACCGGCCCCGCTGCGGTGCATCCATAGAACCCCGCAGCCCCTCGCTTTCCGGGCTGGCCACTCTCGGGCACAGGACTCTGCCATGCACAACACCGACTTCATCGACGCCGACTCCATCCGCGACGACGTCCCCGACTTCGCCCCTGGTGACACCGTTCGGGTCCACGTTCGCGTCGTCGAGGGCAACCGCGAGCGCACCCAGGTGTTCGAGGGCATCTGCATCGCTCGCCGCGGCACCGGTGTCAACGCCTCGTTCACCGTTCGCAAGCTGAGCTTCGGCGTTGGCGTCGAGCGCGTGTTCCCGGTCAACTCGCCGATCGTCGGCAAGATCGAGCGCGTCACCCGCGGCGACGTGCGTCGAGCCAAGCTCTACTATCTCCGCGACCGGGTCGGCAAGAAGGCCCGCGTCAAGGAAAAGCGCGACTTCTAGTCGCTTTGGTTTGTCGGCCTCGCGGCCGATGGACCCAGTTGCAAGCCTCCGGCACAGGACGTTCGATGTCTGCCGACGAACTCGAGGACTATGAGGCCGAGCTCGAGATGGCTCTGCTGCGCGAGTACCGCGACCTGTGTCGCGTGTTCTCCTACGTGGTCGAGACCGAGCGGCGCTTCTATCTCGCCAACGCGGTCGAACGCCGCGTGGTCGAGCTGAACGGTCAGTCGGCCATCGAGCTCCAGCTCACCGACGCCTGGGTATGGGACATGTACCGACCGTCTCGCTTTGTTCCCAGCGTCACGGTCGTGACGTTTCGCGATGTGAATGTCGAGCGCTTGCCGGAGACCGAACTCGAAGCTCCTTGAGCCTTGACCGCCCGGCGCATCGACCTGGGTCGCAGCGGCGAAGAACGGGTCGCGCGACGCTACGAGGCACACGGGTATGTGGTGCTGGAGCGCAACTGGCGGACTCGACGCGGCGAAGTCGATCTGATCCTCGGGCGCGAGGGTTCCATCGTCTTTTGTGAGGTCAAGACACGAACCTCGACTCGGTTCGGTACTGGGGCCGAGGCTGTCGGCTGGCGCAAACAGAGGCGGTTGCGTCAACTGGGTGCCGAGTACTTGGCAACCCGCGGATCCTTCGTGCCCGAGGTCAGGTTCGATGTGGCCTGGGTTTCGCCGACCGGAGTCAGGGTGTTCGAGGCCGCCTTCTAGGCTCGACCTTCGCCGGTTCTCAGCCCAAGAACGCCCAGGCGACCAGTGCGGCGGTCGCCAGACCCACCGCCGCCATCACTATGTAGTCGACCGGGCGGGCCTTGAACGGACGGTCAGGTGTGTAGCCCATGGGCCAATTATGGCCCGCGCGGCCGTCATCGCCATCGGGCCACTATCGGCGGCAGTTCCGCCAGGTGTTCGATGGTTGCGTCGGGTCTGACGTCGGGGGGCAGGGTGACGACCTTCCTGTCGTTCCAGACCCCCTTCCAACCGAGGCGCTGGGGTGCGGCCACGTCTTTCACCGGGTCGTCTCCCACGCACACCAGTTCGCTCGGCGTCACCGCCAACCGCTTGGAGACCTCCGCGTAGATCCGGGCCTCGGGCTTGGCCATCCCGATGTCAGGCCCTACGACGATTACCTCGAAGTACTCGGCCAGGCCCAGCCCGACCAGATCGGAGTTGCCGTTCGTGACAACCGCCAGGCGCACGCCCATTCCAGCGAGTCGATCAAGGCATTGCGTCGCATCGTCGAATGGCGATGCGGGCCCATGTCGTATCGAGAAATACAGATCGGTCAGCTCATCGCCCAGCGAGTTGTCTCCAGGAGCGGCCTCGGCCGCTGCCTCGACCAGCGATTCGTGCCGAATCGTCGCCAACCTCTCGCCGGGGGCCGAAGCCTCGATCCGGTCGTACCTGGCCTGTAGATCGTCGATGCTCCAGGCCCACGGAGCCTCGCAGGTCGCTCTGTTGCACAGCAGTTCGAGGCAGGCGACCAAAGCGGCGCGGCGGTGCGAGTGGAAGTCCCACAGGGTTTGGTCTACGTCGAATGCGACGGCCTGAATCGACATCTAGTCGAACGTAGCGTTGTCCCACCCCTCGAGTAGAACTGTTGTTGTCCAACCGACCCGTCGTCCGAGCCGGCAGCTCGCTCCCAGCTAACAGGCGCTCAGCGCCGTCGCGCCCAGGGGGTTCGAAGTTGTTGTCGGTAGTTCAGTCCGCAGTTGTGGTTGGCGTTCGAGGTGTGCCCGTCTCGGTCGAGGTTCACGTCTCGAACGGCCTGCCCGGCTTTGCAGTTGTCGGCCTACCCGACACGGCTTGTCGCGAAGCTCGCGATCGTGTCAGGGCCGCAGTGCTGTCCAGCGGGCTCCAGTGGCCCATGTGTCGGGTGACCGTGAACCTCGCCCCGTCCGATCTGCGCAAGTCGGGCAGCGGTCTCGATCTGGCAATTGCGGTCGGTCTGGTGGTTGCCTCGGGGCAGCTGCCGCCAGCTGCCATCGACGGGCTCGCCTTCGTCGGCGAGCTGGGCCTCGACGGACAGATTCGACCGGTGCCCGGCTTGTTGCCTCTGGTCGCCGCATGCCGGCCTGCAGACGTCGTGGTGCCCTCGGCGGCCGCTAGTTCGGCCTCGGCAGCGCCTGGGCACGTGGTCCGTCCGGTCGATCGTCTCGACGAACTGGTTACACACTTGCGTCAAGGTCGCGGGTTGGCAGTCGCCGAGCCGTGCCCAGATCCCGAGCCAACCCCAGACGGACCCGATCTCAGCGAGGTCGCCGGGCACCCGCTGGGACGTCTAGCCGTCGAGGTTGCGGCCGCGGGTGGGCACCATCTGCTGTTGCTCGGGCCACCCGGTGCGGGCAAGACGATGCTCGCCCGTCGAGTGCGGGGACTGCTGCCCACGCTCGGCGATGGCGAGGCGCTCGAGGTTTCGATGGTCCACTCGGCTGCGGGCCAGGCCCTGCCACCGGGAGGGCTCATCAGGGTGCCGCCAGAACGGGCTCCACATCACGGCGTTTCGGCGGTGGGTCTGGTCGGCGGCGGATCCAACCGCCTTCGGCCAGGCGAGGTCAGCCTCGCTCACCGCGGCGTTCTGTTCTTGGACGAGCTGGGCGAGTTCTCGCCCCACGTGCTCGAGATGTTGCGCCAGCCGCTCGAGGACGGCTCCATCCGGGTGGTTCGTGCCACCGGCGCGGCGACCTTCCCCGCCCGATTCTTGCTGGTTGCGGCCATGAATCCTTGTCCGTGCGGCGAGGCAGCCCGGCCCAACGCGTGTCGCTGCACCGACGCCGAGAGGTCTCGCTACGCCCGGCGCCTGTCGGGCCCGCTGCTCGACAGGTTCGATCTGCGAGTCATGGTCGAGCGTCCGCCAGCCGGCGTTGTTCTGCAAGCCGCATCGTCTGAGTCCACCACGGAGGTCGCCGAGCGTGTGGGCCGGGCCCGCGACCGCACCAGTGTCAGGGGGGTGACGACCAATGCCGAGCTGGCGGCGGCCCGCCTCGACGAGGTCGCTCCCCTCACCGACGCATCTCGCCAGCTCCTCTTGAGCGCACTCGAAAGGGGGACCCTGTCGCCGCGAGGTGCCCATCGCCTCAGGCGCGTCGCCTTGACCCTTGCCGACCTGGCGGGTGAAGACCCGCCCATCTCCGAAAGTCATCTCATGACCGCCCTCACGCTCAGGGCCGAACCGTCTTCTCTGCTGGGTGGTCGTTGATGAAGGCCGACACGTGCATCGGGCGCGATGGCATCGAAGCAGACGTTCATCGCGCCGCGCTGGCGGCTCTGCCCGAGATTTCTCCGGCCAGGCTGAGGCGAATCGACGAACTCGCGGATCCCAAACAGGCTTGGGCTGGCCTCGCGCGCGGCGATATCGGAGCTACCGAACTCAGCGTCAAGCCGGCTCTGGCAGCGCTATGGCAGTCCTTTGCTCGCACCAACGACCCTCAAGAGATGGCGGCTCGCTGGTCGGCTTCGGGCATCGACGTCATAGACCATTGTTCGTCCAGCTGGCCCGACCGGTTGCTCCACGACCCCGAGCCCCCAACCGTGTTGTTCACGCGCGGCGCGGCAACATTCGGCGGCCCGTGCGTGGGAATTGTCGGCACCCGCCGATGCACCAGCTATGGGCGACGGGTGGCAGCGCGGCTTGGTTCCGACCTGGCCCAGCGCGGTGTTTCGGTTATCTCGGGCCTGGCCCTGGGCATTGATGCCGTAGCCCAACAGGCCGCGCTCGAGTCCGGAGGCGACGTGTTCGCGGTCGTGGGTTCAGGGCTCGACGTCGTCTACCCATCCCGCAACAGGCGCCTGTGGGAAACAATCTGCGACCGTGGTCGAATCTGGTCTGAGTACGCGCCCGGGGTACGTCCCGATCACTGGCACTTCCCGGCGCGCAACCGCATCATCGCAGCCCTGGCCGACGTTGTGGTGGTGGTCGAGAGCGCGGCCAAAGGTGGCTCACTACATACGGTCGACGCAGCACTCGAACGCGATGTTCCGGTGCTGGCGGTTCCAGGGCCCGTCGACGGGCGAGCGTCAGAGGGCACCAATCGCCTGCTTGTACAAGGGGCCACCCCGTGTATCGATGTCGACGACGTGCTGGTGGCGCTTGGCCTCAGCACCGGTGCCACCGAGGGCGTGTTGCCTCGGGCACCTTCGGCGCCCGGTCTGGACCAGGGGTGCGAGCCAGACGAGTTGGCTGTATTCGACGCCCTGGGCGCCGAGGCGGCTTCGTTGACCGAGCTGGTACTGCGCAGCGCAATGCCGCTCAGCAGGGTCATCGAGGTCGTCGGCCGCCTCGAACTGCAGGGGCGGGTCACCAACCGTGGCGGTTGGTACGAGGTGGCACGCCGATGAGTCCGCGCTCGTCAGTCTCCGGCCTTGCGTGCAGCTATCAGGGTCGGGTCCCAGACCGGCGAGAACGGTGGGGCATAGCCGAGGTCCAGCTGGCTGAAGTCGTCCACCGTCATCTCGTTCCAGATGCCTACGGCCAGAGCATCGATTCGCTTGGCAGCCTCGGCCCCACCAACGATCTGGGCCCCCAACATCCGGCCGCTACCGGCCTCGGCGACGATCTTCACCGTCATCGGCATGGCATCGGGGTAGTAGTGCGCTCGGCTTGCGCCCTCGATGCGCCCTGCCATGATCGCGAAACCAGCTGCCCTGGCCTCGCGTTCGGTCAATCCGGTTCGGCCTATCTCGGTCGGGCCCACCTTCGTCACCGCTGTGCCTATAACACCCGGGAACCGCGCATGGCCGCCGCTGACGTTGATACCAACAACCCGGCCCTGCTTGTTGGCGTGGGTGCCCAAGGCGATCGCCGCCGGCATGTTTGTGACCCGGTGAAATGTCTCCACGCAGTCTCCGGCAGCCCAGATTCCGTCCACCGAGGTCGACATTGTTGCGTCGGTGGCTATGCCGCCGGTGGTGCCGATCTCGATGCCTGCGTCGCCGGCCAGCTTCGAGTTCGGGCGGACGCCGAGACCAAGCACAACGAGGTCGGCCTCGATGTCGCCTGCGTCGGTGTTCACACTGCGGACCCAGCCATCGGTTCCAACCCCGAACCCTTTGACAGCAGTCTCCAGCCTCAGTTCGGCACCCTGTTGACGAATCGACTCGGCTACCAGCGCACCCATGTCGGGGTCCAGGGTCGACATCGGCTGCTCCAGCAGTTCCACCACCGATACCTCCAGACCACGGGCGAGGAATGCCTCCACCATCTCGAGTCCGATGTACCCGCCCCCGACCACGACGGCGCGCCTCGGATTGCGCTCGCGGATCATCGAGTCGATCGCCAGGGCATCGGGAATGGTCTGGATGCCGAACACCCCATCGGCGCCGATGTTGTCGAAGGGTGGCCTGACCGCGGTTGCTCCGGTCGCGATGACGAGATCGTCGAATGGCTGGGCGAAGGTCTGTCCGCCGTCGAGGTCGGCCACTTCGATCTGCCTCTTGTCTGTGTCGATCGCCTTGACCTCGTGGCGAGTTCGAACGTCGATGCCGTTGGCCCGGTGCTGTTCGGGACTGCGAGCGACCAGTTGGCCTGGCTGTGGCACCAGGCCGCCGACGTAGTAGGGCAGACCGCAGGCGGCGAACGACGTGTACGAACCCCTCTCGAAAACGACCAGTTCGACCGGCTCAGCACCTCGGCTCGCCTGGGCCGCCGCCGACATGCCGGCAGCATCTCCGCCAATCACCACAACTCGCCGCATCTCATCTCCTCGATCGAATCCGCTCGACTCTGGTGTAGGGGCAGCGTCGGCCTCACACAAGGGCAAAAGGTCCGGGTACAAATGCGCCACCATGACCGGCCGGTATGGCTTGCGTGTCCAACCCTGCGCTGCGGGCGAACACCAAACCCGCTTGTACCATCACATCCAATGGTGACGGCGTCGCGAGACATCCCCCGGGCTTTTGAGCTCGACGAGTTCGTGTCGAGCCTCACCGCGGCGTCGCAGGCGACAAAGAACTCGTATCGCTCCGACATCGTTTCGTTCGTCGAGTGGCTGGCTCGTAGCTCTATCGCCGAGCCGGGCGCGGTCGATCGGCTCACCCTGCGCCGCTTCATCGCCTATTGCTCTACGTCGGGCTTGGCGCCGCGCACCATCGCAAGACGAGCGTCGTCGCTGCGTCGCTATTACGGCTGGCTGCATCGCACCGGCCGTGTTCAGACCGATCCGACACTTGGGCTGTCGACGCCCAAGGGGGCCTCTCGTCTGCCGCGTGTGTTGCGCCCCGACGAGCTCGACCAGTTGCTGGCCATCACCGAGACACTCGGCGACCACGAAGCAACCGTCGACAAGGCCGTCGAAGACGGCATGGCAGCGCTGGACCTCCGAGACGCAACGGTGCTCGAGCTGCTGTACGGCAGCGGGGTGAGGGTGGCCGAGCTGTGCGGCCTGCGCACCTCAGATCTCGACCTGGCCAACCGAACGGTTGATGTCATGGGCAAGGGCTCGAAAGCCAGGCGTGTTCCCATGAGCGAACCCGCCGCCGATCTGTTGTTGCGTTGGCTCGACAGTGGACGTCAGGCCTTCATGGTCCGCTTTGTCGACCACAGCGGTCGCAGCGGCGACGAATTGTTCCTGAACCGCCGTGGCAAGCCTCTGACCCCGCGCGATGTCAGGCGGATCCTCGACGTTCGCGCACCGTCGCCGACGTCGCCTCACGCGCTGCGCCACACCTATGCGACCCACCTGCTCGATGGCGGAGCAGATTTGCGAAGCGTTCAAGAACTGCTCGGACATTCCGATCTGGGTACTACGCAGCTTTACACCCACGTCAGTCGAGAGCGTCTGAGGGAGGTGTACGAGCAGAGCCACCCACGGGCATGACACAGGAAGACCGATGAGCCAATACGCCGACATCGACGAAATCTGGCGGCGGTACCACGAACACGGCGACCCCGATGCCCGCGACCGACTCATCGTGCACTACTCGCCTCTGGTCAAGTTCGTCGCAAGCCGTGTGGCCGCTGGTCTGCCAGGCAGCGTCGAGCAGCCAGAGCTCGTGTCCAACGGTGTGTTCGGTCTCATCGATGCGATCTCGAAGTTCCAGCCCGAGCGTGGCTTCAAGTTCGAGACCTATGCCATGGCCCGCATCAGGGGTGCAATCCTCGACGAGCTTCGCAGCTACGACTGGGTTCCACGTTCGGTGAGGGCCAAGGCCCGCCAGATCGAGCGTGCCAATCAACGCTTCAGCGCCAAGCACCATCGTGCGCCCACCGAAGACGAGCTGGCCGACGAATTGGGTGTCACGCTCGAGGCCATCCAGCGGATGCTCAAGCAGGTTGCGGCGGCCGGAATGCTGGCCCTCGAAGACCCGTTCTCGGGCGACGACGGCGAATCTTCGACGCTTGGCGATGTGCTGAGCGACGGTTCCGACGAGCCCGAGGACTCTTTCGAGAGCGATGAGCAGCGGTTCATCATGGCCAACGAGATCAATCGGCTGCCCGAACGAGAGAAGCTGATCCTCGCCCTCTACTACTACGAGGGCATGACGTTGGCAGACATCGGCACCGTGCTGAACGTCACCGAGAGCCGGGTGTGTCAGATTCACACCAAGGCCGTGGTTCACCTCAAGCAACGCATGGCCGCCGCCGAACGTGACCGCAGCTCGCCCCAGCGTCCGACCCGATAGGCTCGCCTCGACCTAATCCCCGCCATCAGCTTCCCCCAAAGACGAAACAGAGTTTCTGGAGGCAAGCCCATGGCCGGGCGCTTCTCATTCGTTCGTTTGGCGGTCTGCGCCGCTGCTCTACTGCTGATCCCACAGTGGGCGACCGCGGCCGGCGCCGACGCTGTGCCTCGCACAGATTGGCCCTATCAGTGGCCTGTGGTGGCTCCCATCGCCGACCCGTTCAGGGCCCCGGGGTCTCCCTATGGCGCAGGCAACCGGGGCATCGAGTTCGACACTGCACCCGGAACCTTCGTCGCCGCCGCCGGAGCCGGAGTGGTCACCTTCGCCGGGCCCGTCGCAGGTCAGAGGTGGGTGACCATCTCACACCCCGACGGCGTGCGAACCAGCTACGGGCCACTGGCCGAGGTGCTGGTTGCGACCGGGCGCTCGGTGAACCGAGGCGAACACATCGCGACCTCGTCGTCACGCCTGCACGTGTCGGCCCGAATCGGCGACGCGTACGTAGACCCTGCGGTCTTGTTCGGCGCATTCGTGAGTGTTCGGCTGGTTCCGACTCCGCCGGGCCTCGGTGCCACACCCACAAACGCCCCGGCCGCGCCCGTAGATCGTGGGCGGGCCATCAAGTCGGTGTTCACAAACGCCCGATCGCGGCTACAATCGTCCGCTGGCCCCCGTCCGGGTGCCGCCCATGCGCTCAGCGCAACCCCGTGAATATCCATCGGGCCTTTCCGACGGTCGCTCTCGCGCCCAGGCCCGGTGCTTGCCTAAACCGTCGGAGAGGAGAAACCAATGTCGGCTGTCGTCACGATGCGTCAGTTGCTCGAGGCAGGTGTCCATTTCGGTCACCAGACCCGTCGCTGGAATCCCAAGATGCAGCGCTTCTTGTGGGGCGAGCGCAACGGCATCTACATCATCGATCTCCAGCAGACGATGAAGCGCACCGAGCGTGCCTATACCTTCCTGCGCGACCTGTCTGCAAAGGGTGGCACGGTCCTGTTCATCGGCACCAAGAAGCAGGCCCAGGACCCGATCCGCACTTACGCCGGCCGCTCCGGAATGCCCTATGTCAACGAACGTTGGCTCGGTGGCATGCTCACCAACTTCCGCACCATCGCCAAGCGGGTCGAGAAGATGCGCGAGTACGAGCGCATGCAGGCTGCGGGCGACTTCGCCGGCATGCCCAAGAAGGAAGCGCTGCTGTTGAGCCGCGAGCTCGAGAAGCTGCAGCGCAACCTCGGCGGCATCCGCCACATGGAGAAGCTGCCCGACGCGATCTTCGTTCTCGACACCGTCAAGGAGCACATCGCCGTCGCTGAAGCAAACCGCCTGGGAATTCCGGTCATCGCGGTTGTCGACTCGAACTGCGATCCCGACGTCATCGACTTCCCGATCCCCGGCAACGACGATGCGATCCGCTCGACCGATCTGATGTGCCGCATCGTCAGCGATGCGGTTCGCGAAGGTCGCTTCATCGCTTCCAAGCGCGGCGTCGTGGTTCCCACCGCCAGCCGCACTCCCGAAGAAGAGGCCCGCATCGCCCAAGCGCAGGCCGAAGCGTCGGCTCAGGCTGCGGCTCAGGCCGCCGAGCGTGAGGCCCGCATCGCAGCTGAGATGGCGGCCAAGGCCGAAGCCCCGGTCGCTGAGCCCGAGGTCGAGGCCGAAGTCACCGAGCAGACCGAGGGCTGATCGCCCTCTCGTCGTCACCCACCCGCAGAACAATTCGCGCTCGTTTCACCCACGAGCACCACGACGGCCCGGTCCGGGCCCAGAGCAACTAGCGCCCGCGGTCGCCGGCTGTGGGCACATCGAAGGACACAACACCATGGCCGATTTCAGTGCAAAGGACGTCCAGCGTCTGCGTCAGCAGTCTGGCGCCGGAATGATGGACGCCAAGAAGGCGCTCGTAGAAAATGGCGGCGATTTCGAAGCCGCTGCTGCTTGGCTTCGCGAAAGGGGCCTCGCCAAGGCTTCGACCCGCTCCGATCGCGAGAACTCCGAGGGCGTCGTAGCCGCTCGGGTCGAGGGCTCGGTGGCTGCGGCAGTCGAACTCAAGTGCGAGACCGACTTCGTTGCCAAGTCCGATCAGTTCATTGACCTGGCGGGCGAGATCCTCGACCTCGTGATCAGCGAAGGCGTAGAGGCTGCGGCTGCCAAGAACGAGGCCATCGACGACATGCGCGTCACCCTGAAGGAGAACATCGAGTTGGGCCGTGTTGTCCGATTCGACGCTGCCGAGGGTGATTCGCTCGAAGCCTACGTTCACGTTCAGAACGGCCGCGGCGTCAACGCCGTGCTCGTCCACCTGAATGGGGGATCTGAGGAACTCGCTCGTGACGTCGCCATGCACGCGGCGTTCTCGCGGCCCGCGTTTGTCACCCGCGACGAGGTTCCCGAGGCCGACGTTGCCGCCGAGCGCGAGACCCTCGCCACGATCACCCGCAACGAGGGCAAGCCAGAGGCTGCGCTCGAAAAGATCGTCGAAGGCAGGCTCAACGGCTGGTTCAAAGAGCGTGTCTTGCTCGAACAGGGTTGGGTCAAGGACGAGAAGACCACGATCGACAAGATGCTCGGCGATGCCAGCATCGCCGGTTTCGCCCAGATCGAAATCGGCGGCTGATCCCCTTGGCCTCCTCCAACCGCACAGGGTGGCAGCGCGTGCTGCTGAAGCTCTCCGGCGAGGCACTTGGTGCCCGCGAGGAAAGCATCGACCACGAGGTCATCGATCGTTTGGCCCGCGAGATCGCCAAGGTCAAGAACGATCTACAGATGGACGTGGCCCTGGTGGTCGGAGGAGGCAACATCTGGCGCGGCCTTTCCGGCGCCTCGGATGGTATGGACCGGGCCCAGTCCGACTACATGGGAATGCTGGGCACGGTCATCAACGCCCTGGCGTTCCAGGACGCTCTGGAAAGGGCCGGGCAACCCACGCGTGTGATGACCGCCATCGGGATGGCCCAGATCGCCGAGCCCTACATCAGGCGGCGCGCTGTTCGCCACCTCGAGAAGGGTCGCATCGTCATCTTCGCGGCGGGCACGGGTAACCCCTTCTTCACCACCGACACCGCAGCTGCGCTTCGCGCAGCAGAGATCGATGCCGACGTCGTTTTGAAGGGCACCCACTCGGGCATCGACGGGGTCTATACCGCTGATCCCAGGCTCGATCCGTCCGCGACGCGCTATCACGAGGTCTCGTTCCTCGACGTCCTTGCGAACGAGCTGGCTGTCATGGACAGCGCAGCCATCGCCGTGTGCAAGGACAACAACACTCCCATCGTCGTGTTCGACGTGATGGAGCAGGGCAATTTCAGGGCTGTTGTCCAGGGAGAGCCGATCGGTACGCTGGTCAGGTGAGCGAATTCGCCGAAGAGATCATCAAGGACGCTGTCGATCGTATGCACGGCGCCGTCGAGCACGCCCAAGGCGAGTTCGGTTCGGTGCGTACGGGCCGGGCTACCCCGGCCCTGGTCGAGAAGATCCGTGTCGATTACTACGGCACCGAGGTTCCACTTCAGCAGTTGGCGGGCTTCAGCGTTCCCGAGGCCCGTATGTTGATCGTTCAGCCCTATGACAAGTCGTCGCTGGGCGACATCGAGCGGGCAATCCAGGCTTCGGATCTGGGCATCAACCCGGGTAACGACGGCGACAAGATTCGCCTGGTGTTTCCGCCTCTCACCACCGAGCGGCGCCAGGAGCTGGTGAAGGTCGTCAAGCACATGGCCGAGGAGGCGCGCGTGGCGGTGCGCAATGTGCGCCGAAGTGCACGTCAAGATCTCGAGGCCATGCAGAAGGACGGTGAGCTGTCAGAAGACGAGCTTCGCCGTTATGAAGGTCAGCTCGACGCGAAGACTGCGTCTTCCATCGAAGAGATCGACAACGCTCTCAAGCACAAGGAAGCCGAGCTACTCGAGGTCTGATCTCGGCTTGCCACGAAACGACGGTGGGGTCGTGGCACACTCGAACCACCCGGCGTCGGTCGGGAGGAGGATTTCGTGGACGACCAGGACATCGATCGCAACACCGATGAGGACAACGACGACGAGCGTCGCGGCCCGGTGTTCTCGTTCGACGACACGGCGTCGCTGCCTCACTGGTCAGAGCCCGCCACGGGCGAGATCCCGAAGATTCCCGAGGGTGGCCAGCGTGCGGGTGGCTCTCGTCTGTTCCCTCAGCTTCCCGACGACCCTCGCATCGCAGAAGATGAGAGTCCCAGCGGGATAGATGTGGGTCCTTCCCTGGTCGATGGAATCGACGACCTGGCGCCCACCGGACCCATCGAGTCGATCATCCCCAGCATCCCCGCTGACGACCTGCCTACCCCTCGCTGGGCCGAGCCGAAAGCCGATTCGCCCGACGACGACCAACTCTCACCGTCTGAGGGCCGCGGGTCCATCCCCGGACTCGACTCGGTTCCCGATCTCGAGGATTCCGCCGATCAGGTGTTCGCGTCGGATGACTGGGTTGGCGAATCGGCTACGCCGGACGGGTCTGGCGAGGCCGAGACCCGCGGGCTGTTCGAGCCTTCGGTGCCGATCGAGCCCATGAGCGACCAACTCGACCAACTCTTGGACATCGGCCTCGACGAAGACGAGTACGAGGACGAGGCCGATTCGGTCCCGTTTGTGGCGGTGGAGCCAGAGCCTCCTGCCGTTGACACCGGTCCGCTGCCTATTGTCGATGTCGGCGAAGGGCGCTTCGGCGGCCCGGCTCCACACGAGCCTGATGAAGGTGTTCCCTCGGCCGAGCCAACGCCCGATGTTGCCCTTGTGGCTCCGATAGAGCCCGCTTTTGTGCCCTCGGAGGCGCCTCCGCAGAACGCTCCGGCGTCCGGCGGTGATGGCGAAGACGAGCTCGCTGCCTGGTCGGTTCTCGATCAGCAGGCCCCACTTTGGCGCGAGGGCGCCAAGGACTGGGGAGATCATGATTCGTCTGACTCTGCGGAGAGGACCGTGCTGCACTTCGACGACGGAACCGACGACGGCGGGCCGCCAGCCCCGTCGGGCGGGCGAAACATGCCGGTGGCCATCGCTACTGCCGCGACGCTGGTGGCTGCATTCCTGTTCCTGGTCGATCGAGGGCCGGGCTGGGCCATGCTGCTGGTGGTTCCGCTGCTCGTGATGGCGGCCAGCGAGTTCTTCATGTCGGTGCGCCATGTCGGCTATCGGCCTGCGACCTTGCTGGGTCTGGTGTCGGTGGCCGGGCTCTCGTTGGCCGCGTACTTCGAGGGCATTGCGGCGATTCCCCTGGTTCTGGTGCTGACCACGGTGTTCTCGTTGTTGTGGTTCCTGTTCGGGGTAGACCACGATCGGCCAGCGGCGAACATCTCGGTGACACTTTTTGGTGTGCTGTGGGTGGGACTGCTCGGATCGTTCGTGCCGCTGATTCTCGAGATGCCCCACGGTTCGGGAATCTTGTTCGGTGCGATCATCGGCACCGCTACTTACGACACGGCGGGTCTGTTCATCGGTCGGGCCACCGGTCAAAGTCGGCTGGCGCCACACATAAGCCCCAACAAGACCTACGAGGGTCTCATCGGCGGCATGATCTTCGCCGTGCTGGTGGTGACCTTTGGTCTGGGGATATGGCCTGGGCTCATGCCCTGGAGCGGCGACAGCCAACTCGACGCGCTGCTGTTGGGCATAGTGGTCGCGGTGATGGCACCGCTGGGTGACCTGGCCCAGTCGCTCATCAAGCGCGATCTCGGGGTGAAGGACATGGGCACAGCCTTGCCGGGGCATGGCGGGGTGTTCGACCGCTTCGACGCCATGTTGTTCGTGTTGCCCGCGGTCTATTACCTGGCCTTGGCACGCGATCTGCATCTCGGACTCTGAGCCGATCCGGTCGATGGGTGACCTGACCTCGGTTGCGGTGCTGGGCTGCTCGGGCAGCATCGGCACTCAGACCGCGGATGTGGTCAGGGCCGAGCCCGAGCGCTATCGAATCACTGCGCTTGCTGCTTGGCGTTCGGTCGAGACCTTGGTGGCGCAGGCCTTGGAGTTTCGTCCCGACGTCGCTGCCATCGTCGACGAGAGCCTGTACGACCAGGTTCGGGGGGCACTTCCGGCCGATATCGAGGTCGTGGCAGGCACCAAGGCGCTCAGCGACCTTCCCGGGCTTGCCGATGTCACCGTCAACGCAGTTGTGGGCTTTGCCGGTCTCGACGTGACCCTGTCGACGTTGAGGGCTGGGCGCCGCTTGGCGCTGGCCAACAAGGAGTCGCTGATCGCGGCGGGTCCGGTGGTGCAGCCACTGCGGTCGGTTCCCGGCGCCGAGTTGGTTCCCGTCGATTCCGAGCACTGCGCCATCCACCAATGCCTGCGCTCGGGGCGAGTCGATGGGTCGGGGCGTACCGAACGGGTCTCCCGGCTGCTTTTGACCGCGTCAGGAGGGCCTTTCCGGGGAAAGACCGCCGCCGAGTTGGCATCGGTCACGCGAGATCAGGCCCTTGCTCACCCCACGTGGGCCATGGGGCCAAAGATCACCGTCGATTCGTCGACTCTCATGAACAAGGGTCTCGAGGTCATCGAGGCCCACGAGCTGTTCGGCGTCGCATACGACGACATCGACGTTGTTGTTCATCCCCAGTCGGTGGTGCATTCGATGGTCGAGTTCACCGACGGTTCGACGATCGCCCAGCTTTCGATGCCGGACATGAAGTTGCCCATCGGTTACGCACTGGCCTTCCCCGACCGCATCGCAACCCCCTTTGGGCGCATCGATTGGACCCAGCTGGCGCGGCTCGATTTCGAGCAGCCCGATCGCCAGACCTTCAGGTGCCTCGACCTGGCCTACCAGGCCGGCCGGATGGGCGGCACGGCACCGGCTTGGGTAAACGCCGCCAACGAGGTGGCCGTGCAGGCCTTCCTGGACGGACGTATTGGTTGGTCGTCGATCGCGGAAGTCCTTTACCGGGCGCTCGATCTTCACGATGGAACAGAAGCGACCTCCGCAGAGGTTGTAGTCGATACGGACGCGCGCTCACGTCGGGTTGCCGCCTCACTGATCGCAGATCTGGATCGATAGATAGAGGCGATGCCCGATCGGGCGTCTTGTCGGGCACAATCGACGAAGAGTTTTCCGGAGAAGACGTGACGATCCACGACGAGCAGCGAGACTTCGACCCAGCCGACATCGACGAGCCCGCGCCCGCCTCCACGCCAGACCCCGAAGACGCCGGCTTGTCCGGACTGTTCATCGTCTTGGGCATGTTGGGTGTGCTGGCGGTTTGGTCGCCGATCGTGTTCGTGCTGGTGCTGGCGATCTTGTTCTTCGTGTTCATGCACGAAATGGGCCACTTCTTGACAGCTCGGCTGACCGGCATGAAAGCCACCGAGTTCTTCATCGGTTTCGGCCCTCGCATCTTCTCGTTCCGAAGGGGCGAGACCGAGTACGGCCTCAAGCCGATCCTGGCCGGTGCCTACGTGAAGATCATCGGCATGAACGATCTCGAGGAGGTCGACCCTGCCGACGAGCGCCGCACATACCGCCGCGCCACCTACCCGCGCAAGGTGCTGGTCATCACCGCAGGTTCGTTGATGCACTTCATCATGGCCATCGCGTTGTTCTTCGGTTACTACGCCTTCATCGGCGAAGAGAAGCTGGTTTCGCAAGAGTCGTGGGCCATCGCTACGCCGGGCCAACAGACCGCGGCCGAGGCGGCCGGGCTGCAAGAGGGCGACCGAATAGTCAGCATCGACGGCGTGGTAGTGCCGACGTTCGAAGATCTGCGCGTTGTCGTTTCGGAGAGGCCAAACGAGACGGTCGAGATCGTCTTGAACCGTGATGGCCAGACGATCAGCACCCAGGCGACGCTGGGCGTCAACCCCCAAGACCAGACGATCGGATATCTCGGAGTCGGGTGGATTGCGGACACCTACCGAGACAAGGAGTCGATCGGGGGAGCCGCCGCCAGATCGGTGACCGAGTTCCCGATGTGGGTCGGGCGGGTGTTCGAGGGCATGGGCATGTTCGTGCAGAACATCGGCGGCTACGTCGACAATGTCTTCACCGCTCCGGGCAACCAGGACCAGATCGACCTCGAGTCGCGCCCGGTGTCGGTCATCGGGGCTGTCGACGTCGGCCGTCAGATCGGTGTCGAGGCGATCCAGTGGCTAGCGATCTTCAACATCTTCGTCGGGGTGTTCAACCTGTTGCCCTTGCTTCCCCTCGATGGCGGGCATCTGGCCATCGCCACCTACGAGCGCATCAGGTCGCGGCGCGGTGAGCGCTACGTCGTCGACGTCAACAAGCTGCTGCCCATCACCTACGCGGTGTTCTTGTTGATGGTGCTGTTCGGTCTCGGCGCAATCTGGCTCGATATCGCCAACCCCATCAGGCTGTAAGACCCGGCGCGCGCAATACGCTGGGCGGCATGTACGAACGTCGTCAGACCCGGCAGTTGATGGTGGGCAAGGTGCCCGTCGGCGGTGGTGCGCCGGTGACCGTGCAGTCGATGACCACCACAAAGACCGCCGACGTGGACGCCACCCTCGAGCAGATCTATTCGTTGGCAGCCGCTGGCGCCGACATTGTTCGTTGCACGTGCAACGAGGTCGAGGCCGCCGAGGGGCTGGCACGCATAGTGCCTCGGTCGCCGGTTCCGATCGTGGCCGACATCCACTTCCAGTACAAGCTGGCGTTGGCCGCTCTCGAGGCCGGTGTCGACTGCCTGCGCCTCAACCCGGGCAACATCCGAAAACCAGAGCACATCCGAACGGTCGCATCCGAGGCGCGCGACAGGGGAGTGCCGGTTCGTATTGGGGTCAACGCGGGCAGCCTCGACCCCGATATCGAAGAGCGTTTTGGCATGACGCCCGAGGCCCTTGTCGAGTCGGCCAAGCGCGAGCTCGGCTACTTCGAAGAGGTCGGCTTCGACAATGTGAAGATCTCGGTGAAGGCCAGCGACGTTCCACTGATGGTGGGCGCCTACCGACTGCTGGCCGACACGGTGGACTATCCGCTGCACCTCGGTGTCACCGAGGCCGGCCCTCCGCCTGCGGGCATCATGAAGGCCACGGCCGGCATCGCCACCCTGTTGCTGGAAGGCATCGGCGACACCATTCGTTACAGCCTCACCGCCGACCCGGTAGAGGAGGCCAAGGTAGGCCGCCAGCTGTTGGAGGCTTTGGGCCTGCGCGAACGCTCGGGGCTCGACCTGATCGCATGTCCGTCTTGTGGTCGGGCCGAGGTCGATGTGATCGCGGTGGCAAACGAGGCCCAACGGGCTCTCGAGGGCCGCAACCTGCCGGTGCAGGTGGCCGTTATGGGCTGTGTGGTCAACGGGCCTGGTGAGGCCAAGGGTGCCGACTTGGGTATTGCCGCGGGTCGCAAGCGTGGCCATCTGTTCGTGAAGGGCGAGGTCGTCAGGGTGGTTCCCGAGGCCGAGATGGTCGATGCGCTGGTCGAGTGGGCCGAACGCATCGCCGAGGTCGGCGTCGAGGGAGCGCTGGCAGACAAGGACGAAAGCGCGGCCGCAGAGGCCGAGGCCGACCGCGCTGCCCTGCTCGACATCCAAGGCGCCGACGCGAACAGCTCCGAGCAGGTGGTCGAGTTGATCCGGTCCAAGACCGCCCAGTAGGCCCGAAATGGCGGTATCGTCCTAGGTTGCCTCGACGGGGCGTGGGTTCGCCCACGCTCCTTCGCACTTAAGGCACCTATATGGGCCACGCGGTCCAGCACAACCCACGGCCGACGACGCGAAAGGACAGGTGAGCAATGGACACACAACGCATCGCCGACCTGGCGCGTCCTTTGGCCGAGGCCGAATCGCTCGAACTCTACGACGTCGAGCGCTTGGGCAACACGCTGCGCATCTCGCTGTCGGGCGTGGGCGGGTCTAGTGCGGGCATCGACGAACTCGAATCGGTTTCCAGGGCCATCTCGTTGGCCCTCGACGAGGCCGAGATCGGCGGCGGGGCCTACGTGCTCGAGGTTTCTACACCCGGGGTCGAGCGCAAGCTGCGCACCCCCGAACACTTCTCGATGGCCGTAGGCGAAACCGTCTCGGTCACCATCAGAACACCAGAAGGCCGGCGCCGACTCCACGGAGAGTTGGTGGCCGCCGATCACGACAAAGTCACGGTCTTCGACGTCGACGCTGGCGAGGTCATCGTCGCGTTCGCCGACATCGACAAGGCCAAGACGATCTTTGAATGGGGTCCAGCCCCCAAGCCGGGCAAGGGCAACCAATCCAGCTCGCGGAACAAGGCAAGCTCATGACTACACCTGACATGATGGAAGCGCTACAGGCCCTGGCGGCCGAGCGCGGTATCAGTACCGATGTGTTGCTGGAGGCTCTGGCCAACGGGCTCGAGTCGGCCTACAAGCGCATGCCCGGTGCGGCCGACCATGCATACGTCATCATCGACGAGACCTTCGACATCCGGGTCATCGCACAAGAGATCGACGAGGACGGTCACGTCACCCGCGAGTGGGACGACACCCCCGCCGACTTCGGACGCATCGCGGCGCAGACCGCCCGTCAGGTGCTGACCCAGCGCATCCGCGAAGTCGAGCGCGACATGAAGTACGAGGAGTACGCAGGTCGAGAGGGCGACATCGTCACCGGAATCATCCAGCAGTCCGATTCGCGCTACACGCTTCTGGACCTGGGCCGCGTCGAGGCCCTGCTGCCCCAGTCGGAGCAGGTCGCCTACGAGCGCCCAGAGCCCAACAGCCGCCTCAAGGCCTACATCGTCGAGGTGCGCAAGACCGCCAAGGGTCCCCAGATCGTGGTCAGCCGAACCCATCCGGGCCTCATCCGCGAGCTGTTCAAGCTCGAGGTTCCCGAGATCGCCGACGGCACGGTCGAGATCAAGGCCTGTGCTCGCGAACCCGGGCATCGCACCAAGATCGCGGTGTGGTCGAACGATCCCAACGTCGACCCCGTCGGCGCCTGTGTCGGCGCACGCGGAGCGCGTGTGCGTCAGGTGGTCAACGAGCTGCGCGGCGAAAAGATCGACATCATCCCGTTCTCCGACGAGCCCTACGAGCTGGTCGCCAAGGCCCTTTCGCCTGCCAAGGTCAAGGAGGTGCGTTTCCTCGAAGAGGAGGGCACCGCCGAGGTGATCGTGCCCGATCATCAGCTTTCTCTGGCCATCGGCCGCGAGGGCCAGAACGCTCGTCTCGCAGCACGCCTGACCGGCTGGCGTATCGACATCAAGAGCGAGACCCAGCTGGCCGACGAAGAAGCCGGCTACGAGGGCGAGGAATGGGCCGAGGGCGAATGGGTCACCGATCCCGAAACCGGCGAGTACGTCTGGAAGCCTGCCGATGGTGGTGAGGTGCTGACCGCCACCGCCTACGCCGAAGAGAGCGAAGCCGACGAATCCGGTGAGGCCGTCGAGGTCGTCGAGGCCAGCGCGCCAGCCGATAGCGAGGCCCCGGCACAAGATGACGAAGCCTCGCCCGACCCAGAGGGCGATCAAGACGAGGCCTGAGGGCCGCTCCACGCCAGCCAGCGGCGCTTCTTTGCCGAGGTTTTCCCCGCTGTGGGGAAGGCGTCTCAACGAATCCGTGACGGCGCCACCGTTCACCCGTTAGGGTGTACGGCGGGCGTGACGTGCCCAACGCGTTGCGCGCCCCACGATCGAGCACAAGGAACTGCGTGGCTAAGAACATTCGCGTTTTCGCACTGGCCAAAGAGCTTGGGTTGACCAACAAGGAGACCCTCGATCTGTGCGACGCGCTTGGAATCGGAGCAAAGAGCCACTCATCGAGCATCGTCGAAGCCCAAGCCGACCGAGTACGGCGCAAAGCCGAGCGTGAGGGCCTGATCCGCGACGAACAGCCCGAAGAGCCGGCCAAGAAGAAGGCGCCTGCCAAGAAGAAGGCGGCTGCCAAGAAGTCGACGGCCAAGAAGGTCGCCGCCAGCACGCCAGCCGACGAAGCGCCCGTCGCAGAGGCGCCGGCTGAGGCGACCCAAGAACAATCGCAACCGCCCGAGAGCGTCGACACGGCTCCGGCCGAAGCCGTCGAGGCACCTCCGGCGCCAGCGGTTGCCGACACCCCACCCGCGGCCGACACCGATGCCGGTGACGTTCCGCCCGTTTCCGAGGAGACTTCGGCGACTAGTTCCACCACCGATGCCCCGTCGCAGCCCGACAACTCACAAAGTGCTGCACCCCGACCGGGCAACATCCCCATGCCGCCTCCGCGCCCCCTGGTGACCTCCAGTGGTCACGAGGGCGCCAAGACGGCACCCGCCCCGGCACCCGCAGAGTCCAAGCCGGCTCCGGTTCCGAGGCCTCCGGCCGGTCCTCCACAGGCCAAGCCCGCTCCAGACAAGGCCGAGCGTCCGGCAGCAAAGGCCGACGCCCCCGCACCGCCCCCACCTCCACCTGCCGCATTGCGTCCCAGGTCGTCGGGCGGCAAACCGATCCCACCGCCTCCCGCTCCGCCGCGTTCGGCCAGCGGCAAGCCCATCCCGCCTCCGCCCGGTGCCGGTGGTCGTGGCCCCGCGCCGACGCGCGGAGCCGGTCGCCCCGGTGGCGGAGCCGGCGGCTTCGGTGGCCCACGCCGCGGCCCAGCCCCAAGCCCTTCGGGTCCGCCGCCTTCCACCGGTCGTCCCGGTGGTGGTGGCCGTCCCGGTGGTGGCGGTCGTCCCGGCGGCCCACCCCGGCGTCCGCGCCGCACCAAGCGTCGTCGTCGCAACATGGAAGACCTGCAGCCGCAGGAGCTTGCGTCCTACACGCCGGCCGACGCGCCGGTGCCGACCGAAGAGGTCATCGTCGAGCGCGGTTCGACCGCCCAGGAGATGGCACCCAAGCTCAACCGGTCGGCGGCCGACGTCGTGCGCTTCTTGTTGCAGCAAGGCGAGATGGTCACCGCTACTCAGTCGCTCACCGATGAGATGATCGAGCTGTTCGCCGAAGAGGTTGGCGCCGACATCCGCATCGTCGACCCTGGCACCGAGCAGGAAGAAGAGCTTCAGCAGATCTTGGGTCTCGACGAAGAGATCAATCCCGAAGATCTGGCGCCGCGCCCGCCGGTGATCACCGTCATGGGCCACGTCGATCACGGCAAGACCAAGCTCCTCGACCGCATCCGCTCGGCCAACGTGGTCGAAGGTGAGGCCGGCGGCATCACCCAGCACATCTCGGCGTTCGACGTGATGGCGGGCAAGAACCGCATCTGCTTCGTCGACACCCCGGGCCACGCGGCGTTCACCGCCATGCGCGCCCGCGGCGCGCAGATCACCGACATC
>JAGQSP010000612.1 GCA_020439485.1 Acidimicrobiales bacterium
ATGTAGCTCGGGTGGTGCACCGGGTGGAACTCCCACGGCGTGGGGTGGGTGATGATGACCACACCGCCCTCGCGCACCAACGGCTTGCCCTTGTACAGGTTGAAGAAATAGCCCAGCCCCAGGCACGCCACCAGGACGGGGTTCAGCACCGAGTTGACGTTGTAGGGCCCGACATAGGGCAGGCCCATGGTCAAGATGTCGGTCTGGCCCTCTACGCGCACCAGCTGTTGCTTGTAGACGTTGTCGATGGTGACCTCGTGCACCGCCTCGACCTCGCCGGCCTGAATTGACGTCAGGCCATAGGGCGAGCGGATTCCGTGCATGATCTTGCGGGCCATCGACACGGGCATCTTGTCGAGCGCCTTCTTGGTGCCCAGCAGCATGGCGCGGTCTTTGGCGGTCATCTCCCACTCGCGCTTTTGCAGGAACTCGAACGGCGACGGGAAGGTGTCGGTGTTGAGGGTGGTCTCGATCTGGAACACGTTCAGGTGTTCCTTGATCAGGCGGCCCTGACGCCAGTTGCGGGTGTGCAGCTCGGAGTTCTTGTTGTCCATGAACGACTTCGAGTTGCGCATCGTGTGGACGTTGTGGTGGTGGCGGATGCCCTGGTAGCCAGACAGGCCGGTGGCGACGCTCTTGTGGCCGCCGTCCAGCGACACCAGGTTGATGTTGACGTAAACCACCAGGTCGGACTCGGCCGCCCGCTTGGAGATCTGCACCTCCTCGCCATGTTTGGTGGTGCCCAAGATGATCAGGCCGTCCGGGTCTTCGGCGTCGAAGTTGTACAGCTGGCCGTAGGGCGCAAACGCGTCGTAGACCCGGTCGCCCACCGCGTGGCGCAACTCGGCTTCGGTCATGCGGCGGTGAAGGGCCAAAGCGGCGATTATCTCGACGTCGTCGACACCCGCCGCCGCGGCCAGGTCCAGCACCTTTTCGATGATGCGACCGCGAATGTCGGGCGCCTGCATGGGCGGCAGCGGCAGCGACACATCGTCGAAGGCGATGGTCAACTTCATGCCGCTGAACAGCAGATCGGGCAACGGCTTCTGGTCGCCCAATGGGTTCAGCAAGGCGTTGGTGATGGCACCGTCGACGTCTTCGATCGGCTCGAGGGGTTCGTTGGGATACACCACGCGGCTGCCGGTGGGCAGCTTCTCGAACCGGAAGCCCTCGCCGTGGTGGAACAGGATCGGGGGAGTGGTGCGCTCGACTTCGAGGACCAGACCGGGGCGGGGGCTCATCGACGGGCTCCTGAAGAACGTGACAACCGGCGGTCGTCGAGGTGAGGGGTGCGGGTGCGGGTGGACATGGGCAGCAGCGGGCGGGGCCCGCCCGGCGACTTGGTCCATTGTTCGGTCAACCAGCCCCGCTTGTCTGCGATGGTGGCCAGTCGTGTCTCGGGGTTGACCGCCACCGGGTAGCCCACGGCCTCCAGCATCGGCAGATCCGACGCCGAGTCGGCGTAGGCCACGCCTTCCTTGAGGTCGAGGCCGTGACGGTCGGCCCATTCGAGTATCACCTGGGCGCGGACCTCGCCGGTGGGAGGAACGTCCAGCATCTCGCCGGTGTAGCGACCGTTCCGCGAGTCCATGCGGGCCGCGATGATGTCGTCGAACAGGGGCTCCAGCGGCTTGACCGCCAGCTCGAGGGCGCCCGTGATCAACACCGTGCGATGGCCGGCTGCCTTGTGGGCCCGCACACGGCGCATCGCGGCGGGAAACGACTTGGTGATGATGAGTGCGCTGAGCAGTTCCTGGGCGTCGGTGTCCAGCTGCTCGACCGAAGCACCGCGATAGCGCCGGTAGAAATAGCGCAAGAAGTCGGTGCGGTCGCGGCGGTCGCGGCTCCACAAGCCCGGCCCCTCGGCGATGGTGCGCAGGGCAAACCGGGCCCGCTGCGACGTGTCTAGGTGCCGGGTCGCCAGCCACGCGTAGCTTTCGACCACGTTCGAGGCGATGAGGGTGTTCTCGAGGTCGAAAGCGGCAAACGACCGGCGCTGATCCAGCACCTGCTGGCGCAGGCGCTCTTCGCGGCTGGGGCCTATGCG
>JAGQSP010000613.1:0-2954 GCA_020439485.1 Acidimicrobiales bacterium
ACGATGAGCCGCGAGCTCCTGCTGAGCCCCAAGTGGGCCGATGCCGACACGTCGTCGCTCGGTGCCATGGGCGGTGGCGGTGCTGCGCTGCAACCGGATCTGGTCGACAAGATCGACAAGGGCCTGTCGAAGTCGGGTGGCAGCCCCCAAACCGGCTACGGCCTCACCGAGACCTGTGGCATCGTCACGTCGCTGTCGGACGTCTTCTTCATCAACAAGCCCGACTCTGCGGGCCCCATCGTGCCCTCGATGGAGGCACGCATCGTCGACGACAACGGCAACGACATGCCGCAGGGTGAGTTGGGTGAGCTGATCGTTCGGGGCTCAAACGTCATCAAGGGCTACCTCAACCAGCCCGAGGCCACCGCCGATGCCATCCGCGACGGCTGGTTCCACACCGGCGACATCGCCTTCATCGACGAAGACGGCTATGTGCACATCCGCGACCGCAAGAAGGACATCGTGATCCGAGGCGGCGAGAACATTCACTGTGGCGAGGTCGAGGCGGCGATCTACGAACACCCGGCGGTGGCCGAGGCCGCGGTGTTCGGTGTGCCAGACGATCGTTTGGGCGAAGAGGTCGGAGTCGCCATAGTGCTGGCTCCGGGTGCACACCTGGACGAGGCCGAGCTGAGGGCCCACCTCGATGACAGGCTCGCCCGGTTCAAGATTCCGGCCTATGTGTGGTTCCGCGACGAACCGCTGCCCCGAAACGCCAACGGCAAATTCGTGAAGCGCGATCTCAAAGCGCAATTGCTGCGCGACTAGAGACACAGCGCAATGCGCGTTCAAGCCGCCCGACGCATTCGTGGCGGACGTTGGCCGCTGGGCGGGGCTGCTGCCGAGAGCACCCCGGCTTGTTCGTACCATCCGACCAGCTGACGGGTTCTGACGCCCCAGCTGCGCTCGCGGACGGCTTCGAACCCGGCTTCGGCCAGCTGCGCTCGCTTGGTGGGCGAGTCGACGAGCCAGCTGACAGCGTCGTTGAGCTGACTCGCACTCGTGGGGTCGTACAACAGTCCGGTGCGCCCGTGGTCTACCAGGTCTGCTGGACCGCCCGCGTCGGGTGCCACGACGGCAACTCGACTAGCCATGGCCTCCTGGATCGTTTGGCCGAAGGTGTCGTGCGAACCGGTGTGAACGAACAGATCGAGACTGGCCATGGCTTCGCCGAGCTCGGGTCCCGAGAGCATGCCGGTGAACACGGCTCCGCCCAGAATCGTCTGTAGCTCGCTTCGCGACGGGCCGTCGCCGACCACCACCAGCTTCACTCGCGACCCCGGCCGTTTGGCCTCGGATGCCACGGTGGCCAGCCTCCATATCTCTTTTTCGGGGGCCAGGCGGCCGACGTAACCCATCAGGACGTCGCCTGGGCCGCAGCCGACCGATCGCCTGAAGGTGTCGCTGCGGCGAGAGGGGTCGAACGTCTGCCGGTCGACCCCGCGACCCCACACGCCCACACGGTGGAAGCCACGCGCCCGCAGTTCTTGGGCTATGCCTTCGGTGGGCGCCAGGTTCAGGGTCGCGGACGAGTGCACCAGCTTGAGCCAGCTCCAGACCGGCGCCGCAGCTGCCCTGGCGCCGCGGCTGGCGAGGAAACCTGCCAAGTCGGTCTGGAACACGGCGACCGTGGGAACGTCGAGCTGGGCGGCAGCCCGCGCCACGGCGTGCCCCAGCGTCACCGGAGCAGCGAGATGAACGACGTCGGGCTCGAAGCTCTCGATGATCGCGCGAGTGCTGCGAGCGGTCAGGAGGCCGAAGCTGAGGGTGGGATAGGTGGGCACCGTGCAGCCCTTGACCCGATCGACGCTGACGCGACGGCCCTCGACCGGGCCGCCGAACCAAACCTCAGATGGTCCGGGTGCCGGAGCGATGATTCGAACGACATGACCCGCCGAAGTGAGCTCGTCTGCGATCTGCAGAACCGAACCCGCCACCCCATTGACACTCGGTACGAACGACTCGGCACTGATCAACACCCGCAACGGACGCTCCTGTCCTCGACCTCGAGGTCGAAGCTAGGTTCGCCGGGTGTCCGACCAGTGACGTCAGCTCGGCCGCCGCCTTAACACTTGGACACAAGACTGGATCGGCTAGGCGTGCGAGCCGGGGCTCTCGGCGTCCATCTGCTCCCATACCTCGTCGAGAGTCCGCAGTGCCGACACGCCGTTGGGCCAGCCCGCGTAGTGAGCGACGTGGTTCATCATCGCTTCCAGCTTTGAGCGCTCGATGCCCAGGTTGCGCGCCCCGCGAATGTGCAGGCGCAGTTCGGCGTCCTTGCCCATGGCCGTCAGCACGGCACAGGTGATCAGCGACCGTTCCTCGGTTTCGAGGCCTTCGCCCTGCCAAACGTCGCCGAACAGGTGGGCCATGGTGTGCCCGGTCATCTCGCGACCCATGGGCCGGGAGCGAGGGGCCCCTTTGAACAGGCGCGCTGCAAGCGCCCGGCCCTTGTTCAGGCGGTCGTCTTCGTTTGTCATGGATGCCTCCGTGCTCGATTCCATATCGGGGCGGTGTTCCTGCGACCATATTGGAGTGCAAACCTCGACTGCCAAGCCGCTGACCATCGCCATGATCGGCACGGGCACGATGGGCTCACCGATCGGTCTCAACATGATCGCGGCCGGGCATCGTGTGGTTGCCTACGACCAGTTCGCCGAAGCCACCAGCGATCTGGCGGCTGCGGGCGCTGCCATCGCCGGCTCCGTCGCCGAGGCCGCGGCAGGCGCCGACGCGGTGGTCCTGTCGTTGCCGGGACCCACCGAGGTGCAACAGGCGGTCGCCGGAGCCCAAGGCGTCCTGTCGGCATCCCCGCTGCCCGCCGTGGTGATCGACGTCTCGACCAATGCGCCACAGATGGTGGCCTCCCTGCGATCGGCCTGCGCTCAAGCCGGAACGGCGTTCGTCGATGCGCCCGTGTCCGGCGGTGTGGCCAAGGCGCGCGAAGGCACACT
>JAGQSP010000613.1:3130-3433 GCA_020439485.1 Acidimicrobiales bacterium
AGGCATACGCGCTGGCCGCCGCCCTGGGCATGGATCCCGCAGACGCCCACGAGGTCATCTCGATCAGCTCGGCAGCGCCCTACTCCAAGCTGGCGCCGCTCCTGTTGAGCAGGCGCTTCGACGACGTCATCTTCCGGCTCGACATCGCCGCAAAAGACATTGCGCTGGCTCGCAGCGCCGCCACCGAAGCCGGGCTCGATCTGCCGGTCACCGCAGCGGCCGCTGACCTGTACCGCGACGCTGTCGACTCGGGCTTCGGCTCAGAGGTGTTCCACGCAACGCTCAAGCAGCTCGAGCTGAAGG
>JAGQSP010000614.1 GCA_020439485.1 Acidimicrobiales bacterium
TCCGCCCGACAGCCGAGCAACTGCAGCCGGCTCTGGCCTTGGTCGACCAGTTGCAGGAGGCGGGCAAGACGGTCGAGTGGGTCGTGATCGGGTCAAAGCCCTACACCCCAGAAGACATCGCCCGCACCACATGGTCCGAACTCGCAGCCGTACTTCCGGACGACCACAGGACTGCCCGGGCCATCGCCCAGGGACAGGTCGGCTCGCGCGAACGGCGTAGCCCGCTGGCCCGTTCGATCGGCGCGCTCGCAATGCGCATCGACGACATAGCCGCGCAGCTTTCCCATCCGGTCGAGGTGCCAGCATGAGCCTCGACACCCACCTGGTGAACCGTATTCATGCTGCTGTAGGTGAGGCGTTGGACGAGCGCGACGCCGCCGACGAGGCTCGGGGCGCGCGGCCCATGGGTCCTGGCGACCGGCGTCAGTACGCCAACCATCTCATCTCGCGCCAACTCGCAGACCTCGACTCGTCGCGGCTCGCCGACGGTTCAGCCCCGCTCTCGGGTGATGAGGCAGCCAACCTCGCAACGGCAGTTCTCAACCGACTGTTCGGGCTCGGACGCCTCCAGGCATACGTCGACGACCCGCAGTGGACCGACATCCACGCCAACGGGTTCGACCAGGTGTGGCTGACCCGCCGCGACGGGACCATCGTCGAAGGCGACCCGATCGCCGACTCGGACGCGGATCTGGTCGAGCTGATCCAAACCCAGGCGCGCCGCGGCCGATCGGAACAACGGTGGGACCCGGCCAGTCCCGAGCTGGACATGCGGCTTCCATCGGGCGACCGGCTGCACGCGATCGCATGGGTGTCGGGCCGACCGTCGGTTTCGATTCGTCGCCACAACTTTGACATCGCCGATCTCAAGCAGCTCATCGGGCTGGGCACGATCTCCGAGTCGCTCTACCACCTGCTGTCGGCGATGGTTGCCGCCCGGTTCAACATCATCGTCGCCGGAGGCACCGGTGCCGGGAAGACCACGTTGCTGCGGTGCCTGCTGAACGAGGTCGACTCCGACGAACGGATCATCACGGTCGAGGACTCGCTCGAGATCGGCCTGGAACACTTCGCCCACCTGCACCCCAACCACGTAGACCTCGAAGCACGCGAGGCGAACCTCGAAGGAGTAGGAGCGTTCCCCATGCACCGACTCGTCCGGTCGGGCCTTCGGATGCAGCCCGACCGGGTGATAGTCGGCGAGGTTCGGGGCGCCGAGGCGCTCCCGATGATGCTCGCCATGTCCCAGGGCAACGACGGGTCGATGTGCACCATCCACGCAGACTCGAGCCTTGGTGTGTTTACCCGCCTGCAGATGTACATGGCGATGACTCCCGAACGTTTCGACGTCGAGGTCACCAACCTGATGATCGCGAACGCTGTGCACTTCGTCGTTCACCTGGCTCGCCTCGACACGAACGAGCGAGTGGTCACCAGCGTGAGGGAGATCACCGGGGCCGACGGGCCGATGGTCACGTCCAACGAGGTCTACGCACCAGACCAAACCGGCCGGGCCATGCCGCGGTTCGCTCTGACCGACAACAGCCGGGCTGCGCTCGAGCGGGCGGGCTTCGACGAC
>JAGQSP010000615.1 GCA_020439485.1 Acidimicrobiales bacterium
TGCCCAGCCCGACCTCGACGCCCGCTTCGGCGATGGTTTCACCGAACGGTTCGTGGCCGCGCTGACCAGCCTCGACCCAGCCGACGCCGAGCAGGCCGAGATCCTCGAACTGTTCGGAGCGGGCGGCTTCATCGAGACCAACAACACGAACTACGACGCCATAGAGCGTGTGGGGCGTGAAGCCGGCCTCATTCGCTGAGCCTGGCCAACCCTGCACTGCAGTGTCACAACCGGTGATCAACCTGGACGCGGTGGGTGTCGCGTACGGCGACACCCACGCACTGCGCGCCGTCGACCTTAGGGTCACCCCGCACGAACGAGTCGCTTTGCTCGGACAGAGCGGGGCGGGCAAGACCAGCTTGCTGGGGCTGTTGTCGGGGCTGGTCGGTCCGACCTCGGGCGAGCTGACCGTGCTGGGCGCCGACCCCACGAGCCTTCGCGGTCGGCGACTACGTGAACACCGAGCCCGCATCGGCTCGGTCGGCCAGCACCTGGACATGGCGCTGCCGCTGCGCGTGATCCACAACGTGAACGCGGGCCGTCTGGGCACGTGGTCTGCGGGTCGGGCCGCGTGGTCACTTGTGAGGCCGTCTGGCCGAGGCGAGGTTCTCGAAGCCCTCGAACAGGTCGGGTTGGCCAACCGCATCGACGACCGCACCGATTCGTTGTCGGGCGGGGAGCGCCAGCGGGTGGCATTCGCCCGCCTGCTGGTGCACAGGCCCGACCTGGCGTTGGCCGACGAGCCCACGTCATCGGTAGACCCCGACCTCGCCGACTCGCTGATGGGCATGTTGTGTGCCCCGGACAAACCGTGGACCGTCGTGGCCAGCATGCACGACCCAGACCTGGCGCTTCGCCACGCAGGCCGGATAGTGGGCCTGAAGGAAGGTGTGGTGGTCTTCGACCGGCCCACCGCTCAGGTATCGCGCACCGACATCGCCGGGCTCTACGAGCGCTCGCGATGACGCCGACCCGTACCGGCGTGCGCACCAGAGCCAGCAACCGCCGAACATCGTCCAGCGCCAGGCGGCGGGTGGCCATCGCCATGGCAGCGGCGCTGGTGTGGGCCACGTTCGAGGCCGGCGTGGGTTCTGAGGTGCTGAACGGGGGCGGCTGGCCGAGCTTCTGGCGCTTCTGGCGTGCGGTGATCAGCCCCGAGTTGTCGGTCGAGTTCCTGCGCCTGACAGCCGATGCGGCGCTGACCACACTGGGCTTTGCGGTACTGGGAACGGCTCTGTCTCTGCTGCTGGGTGCCGGCGGGGCCTTGTTGACTTCGGAGTTGGTCGCCGGAACCGGTGCGTGGCAGCGGTGGTGGCGCGCCGTCATGGTGATTCCGCGCGCGGTTCACGAGGTCCTGTGGGCCCTGTTGTTGATACAGGTGTTGGGGTTTGACCCGCTGGTAGCGGTCATCGCCATCGGCGTTCCGTTCGGTGCGGTGACCACGAAGGTGTTCGCCGAGACCATCGACGAGGCAGACCGCGCTCCGTATCACGCGCTGCGAGCCTGCGGTGCGGGTCGTCTGTCGGCACTGGCCTACGGCGTCTTGCCCAATATCGCAGGCGAACTGACCTCGTATGCGTTCTACCGCTTCGAGTGTGCGATCCGCTCGGCGGCGGTTCTGGGTGTGATCGGAGCCGGTGGTCTGGGGTTTCAGCTCGACCTCAGCTTCGAATCGCTGCGGTATCGAGAGATCTGGACCCTGGTCGCTGCGCTGATGTTGTTGAGCGGACTAGCCGACTGGTGGTCGGCCAGGGTCAGAACGTCGACGGTCACCAGCAACAGGTATTCGGTGCTGGCCGCAGTGGGTCTGATTCCTTTCTCGTGGTGGATCGTCGACCTCAGCGTGTCGTCGCTGTGGAGTGGGCGCACTCCCCGACTCGCGGCCGATCTGGTCGCCGACCTGTTTCCTCCCACCACCGGACCCGGCGGACTGGGCGAATTAATCGATGCATCGTTGGCGACGGTTGCCATGTCGGTGCTGAGCGTCGCAATCGCTGCCGGTGGCGCACTGCTGCTGGGGGCCGCGGCCGCACGCTCGCGGTTCACGACCTCGCGCCGGACGCTGAGATCAAGCCTGGTGGCTCCGGCGGCTCGACTGACGTTGCTGTTGTTTCGCGCCGTCCCCGCACCGGTGTGGGCATTCCTGTTCGTGTTGGTGCTGTACCCGGGCACCTGGCCCGGTGCGGTCGCGCTCGGTGTCTACAACCTGGGCGTGGTCGGTCGGCTGTTTGCCGAGACGTTCGAAGAGGCCGACCCGCACCCGGCCCGGCGCATCAGAGCATCTGGAGCGCCCGATACATCGGCGTTCTTGTACGGAACCCTGCCGGTGGCCGCCCCGCGCTTGGCATCGCTGACGCTGTACAGGTGGGAGGTGATGACCCGCGAGACCGTCGTGGTGGGTGTGGTCGGAGCCGGCGGCCTGGGCCAGCTGATCAACGAACATCTGGCGGCCCGCGATTTCGCTGCTGTCGCCGGTGCCCTGATGGCGATGGTCGTCATCGCGGTTGTCATCGACGGGGCCAGCTCGGTCATTCGCCGCGCCCTCCGATGAGGCATCCTCGGAGCGGTCAGGCGAGCGTCCGGCGAACGTCCACCGTCACCGTCAGGTCCGATCGGGTCGCTTCGGTGAACACCACTCCCCTCATCGGAACCACGTCGCCATAGTCGCGGCCACGAGCTGTGGTGATGTACCGCCCGCCCGCGAGCTGATCGTTGGTGGGGTCTATGCCGATCCAGGCGTCGGAGCCGAGATGCACCCCAACCCAGGCGTGGGTGCGGTCGGCGCCGACCAGCTTGGGTTGGCCCGCCGGCGGGTCGGTTTCGATGTAGCCGCTGACGTAGGCGGCCGCCAGACCGATCGACCTCAAGCAGCCGATCATCACGTGGGCGAAGTCCTGGCACACCCCGCGGCGCAGGTCGAGGACCCGCTCTAGCGGCGTGTCGGTTTGGGTGGCGTCGGCGTCGAACTCGAAGTCTCTGTGAATCCGACCGTTGAGGTCGAGAAGGCCAGACGCCAAGTCGGTATCCGCCGCAAACGACACCATCGCGTAGTCGGCCAACGCCTGCGAGCGCGTCACCCTGGGCGAGTCGAGCACGAACTCGACAGCATCGATGTCGCCGGGCGGGCGGGCCGTCGCCAGGTGTGACGTCCACACTCGTTCTGCAGCTTCGGGAAAACGCTCGTCGCGCCCCGAGCAGTCGACGAGCGAGCGGCTGGTCACGGTCAGCGACGAGTGTGGTTCGTGGATGGTGAACACTGCGGCCGCATTGCCGAAGTAGTCGGTTCGCTCAGACAAGAAGTCGGCCCGGGGCTCGATCGTCGCGGTTGCTTCGAGGCACACCTGTCCGTCGAGATCGGCGGGCATCTGGTGCAGTTGCCCATAGCTCGCCGACACTGCGGCGTCGTAGTCGTAGCGGGTGGTGTGGACGATCTCGTAGATCACGGTTGGCCGCCCGGTGTATAGGACGGTTCGAGGCGGGTCGCCAACGAGTGCTGCGGCAGCGACCGGATGAAGTACTGGGCCGAAAGAGCGTCGGAGGCATCGCGAAGCCGACCCAGCAGGACCCGGCACGTCTCGGTCAGAGCCACGCGACTGCCAGCCTGGTTTGGCGTGGCCAGTTTGGCGCACGACAGCCCGTCGACCAGACGGATGATGTCGTCGACGGCGTCGATGGCGGCACCCGAGACCATCGGCGAGACATCCAGAGCCGCCAGCGCCCGGGCCAGATGATCGACCTGGAACCGCAGCGACCTGGGGTTTCCCGCGTCGGTCAGCAGCAAATCGAGAACCGTCGAGACGGCGGCCCGAGAGCGGTATCGGCGGCGATAGGTGATGATGCTCTCGCCCACCGTCAACAACGACTCGAGTATCAGGCTCTCGGTCGATGCGGTTCGCTCGACAGCCAGCACCGCCTCGATCAAGCTCACCAGACCCACGGCTCGTTCGATGCGACGACCGGCCTCGGTGAAGTGCCAAGCACGGTCCCGGACCATCGATTCGTGGCTCAGGCCGGCGAACGCCAGCAACCCCTGCAGCATGTCGTTCAGCGCGTCGGTGGCGGCCTCCTCGTGATCGGGTTGCGACCGCAGCCGCTGCAGGCGATCGTCGAGCGACCCGACCACCACCCACGTGTCCACCGACATCTGGTCGCGGACACTGTCGATCGCTGACGCCATGCGACCCAGCGAGTGTGCGACCGCGCCAGGCCGATCGCCATCGACCAGCAGCCGCCACAGCTCGCTCTCGATGTCGCCCGGGCCCGCTGTTGTGGCGGGGACTGCACCGGTCACGAAGTTCACCGCGTCGACGATGGCTTGCAGCGCTGCGGCCCCGGGGCCGGCATCGAGGCCCCCAAACTCGTCGAGGCGGCCGTGGGCGGCGCGCAGCAGCCGCACCGTGAACTCGCCGCGTTCGGCATAGCGACCCATCCAGAACAGATTCTCTGCTGCGCTGGCCGACGGCAGATCGGATGTGTTGGGGGCCGTGTGCAGATCGCCCAGCCAGTAGTCGCGCTCGACCTCGGCCGACCCTCCAACCACCCAGACGTCCTTGGACAGTGCCCCCGATCGGTTGGTGATCGGTCGACCCGAGTCGTCTGCGGCAACCCTGGCCATGCCACCGCTCATGACCAAATAGTCGTGGGTTCCGACCACGAAAGTGCGCAAGACTGCGGGCCTCGGAACCAGCCCGCCGGCACCCAGCGCCGGTGTGGTGGTGGGCTCGACCCGTTGTTGACCCACCCACCGCTGAGGTTCTGATGTGATGCGCGCTCGAAGGGCGTCGAGGTCGGCGGACGACATCATCGACGTATCGACCGAGTGGTCGAGCGAGCTGCGCGACAACGAGCGCACGACGATGTCGCCGAGACCCGAAACCGTTCGGACCAACCCTTCGTTGGTGCCACACCACCAGCTGTCGGGGCCCGGAAGTTCGAGGTCTTCACCCAGGACGGTTCTGCAAAGCCGAGGCAACAGCGACAAGAGCGCAGCGTTTTCCAGCACTCCAGCGCCGAGCGGATTGACAACGCTGACCACTCCCCTGCGACAGGC
>JAGQSP010000616.1 GCA_020439485.1 Acidimicrobiales bacterium
CAGGAGCTGGGCTACTTGCCCGGCAGTGAGGCCGACAAGATGTCTCCCTGGGCGGCAGCGGTATACGACGCACTCGAGTCGATCGTCGGCCACGCCGTCATCGACGAGGTGTTGGGTCGCCGGTTGCTGGAAGTGCAACCGTTGACCCACATCCGGGGCCGCTCGTTGAGCGATGCGTTCGTCATCATCGACGAGGCCCAGAACCTCGAACGCAACGTCTTGTTGACAGCGCTGACCAGGTTGGGTCGGGGCTCGAAGGTGGTGCTAACCCACGATGTCGCTCAACGCGACAACCTGCGCGTCGGCCGCTTCGATGGCATCGCCACGGTCATCGACCACCTCAAGGGCGACCCGTTGTTCGGCCACATCACACTTCAGCGCTCCGAGCGCAGCCGCATTGCCTCGCTGGTTGCCGGTTTGCTCGATGGCAGGGTCGGCTGAGGTCGGGCGCTCGGCTACAGTCGCACGGTGCCCGCCGAGCCCGCACCACAGTTTGTTGTCGTCCTCGACGTCGAAGGCGTCCTGACTCCCGAGATCTGGATCGCCGTCGCCGACCGGTTTGGGGCCGACGAACTGAGGCGCACCACCAAGGACGAGCCCGACTACGCCAAGCTCATGCAGGGTCGTATTGACACCCTCGCGGGTCTGGGGCTGGGCCTGTCCGACATTCAGGGCGTGATCGCCCAACTCGAACCACTCGATGGGGCCAAGGACTTCCTCGATCGGCTTCGGTCGGTTACCCAGGTCGTCTTGTTGTCGGACACCTTCGAGGAGTTCATCGGCCCGCTGATGGCCAAGCTGGGTTTCCCCACCATCTTGTGCCATCGACTGCAGGTCGTCGACGACCGGATCGTCGGCTTCGTGCCTCGCATCGAGAACCAGAAGATGGCGGCCGTGCATGGGTTTCAGGCGATGAACTACCGGGTCGTCGCCGCGGGCGATTCGTTCAACGACCTGAACATGATCGACGCCGCGGACGCCGGCTTCCTGTTTCGGTCGCCTCCGGCGATCGTCGCTCAGCGCAGCGATCTGGCCGCGTTCGAGACTTACGACGAACTGTTCTGTGCGTTGACCCAGGTCATCAACGCCTCCTGATCTGGCGCAACCGGTTCAGTCGGGGCGAACCGTGGCCCAACCTCGTTCGAAGTCGCGGTCCGGGTGCACCGCCTTCAGTGGGTCTTCGCTGTCTCGCCAGTAGCCGAGCCCGTTGCCGGTCTTGGCGTACCCGATGAATCGGAGCAGTTCGTCTGGCCAGTCGGTCACCTGGGCGGGTGGGCATTCGAGGAACTGGTTGGTCGATTGTGTCAACCACCCAACGGCGTGCTGCAACGACAGCCCACAACGCCACTGGTCGGAGTTGTTGGGTCCTCCGCCGTGATACAGCGTGCCCGTGTAGATCATCAGCGAACCCTTTGCCATCTCGGCGGGCACGGTGTCGTCGGTCGAGTAGCGCTCGTCGTTGCCTGCCAGGTGGCTTCCTGGCACTACGCGGGTGGCGCCGTTGGCCTCGGTGAAGTCGGACACGGCCCACATGGCGTTCAGCTCTACCTCGAAGCCGAAGTCGACCCGGTCGTACTTCCATGCATCCCTGTGCAGGCGCTGGGGAGATTCGCCCGGGCCGATCTGGATGTATTCGGCGGCAGAGAACCTCCACGACGTGGCGTGGCCCAACACCAGGTCTCCCGCTGCCATCACCGCCGGGTGCAAGGCGATCGAACGAAACGTCTTCGACCGGGGGAGAGGTGAGCCGACGCGCCTGGTGTGGTGTCCCTCGAAGTTGCTGGCACCGATCGAGCCCAGGTGTTCGTACTCGGCGAGCTCGGCGGCGATGTGGTCCATGGTGTCGGCCGACGATGCGGCCTCTATGACCACGCAACCCGCGGACTGCAGTGCCGCGGCCAGCGCATCGACCCCGGAGTCGTCGGACAGGTCGGTCATGTGCAGCCGGGGAACATCCATGGGTTCGAGGTTAGGGCGCCGGGGTTGGGCGATGCGCAGCGCCAAGCGCGGCAACGGCAGCGCGGTCGCCCGTGCCCGGCCGCGACTCGTGCTCCATGTCCTCGATGACGCTGGCGATCATCGACTGCAGGGCCTCGCGCGCCTCGGTGGTCGAACGCCTGCGACGTGCGAGCTCGAGGTCGATCGACGAGATCGCCTCGACCAGTGCCTTCTGCAGCGGAGGTTGTCCCCGCGAATAGAGCCTGATCTGGTCGAAGGCCGCCCTCACGTAGTCGGCGTTGCTGGCCGAGTAGGGGCTGGTGATGCGTCGACCGGCGATCTCCAGCGATGTCGGGGGCAGCTCTCGTTCCAGGATGTTCAGCACCACCTCGGCCAGTTGGGTCATCACCGCGATGGCGGTGTTGGGGTCGTTCACGCCGGGCGACAGCGCCTTCACCGCCACGTCCTCGAGGGTCATGATTCCAAACGAGATGTCTTGTTGCATGGTGCGCTCGGCGCCGATGCTGAATGCACCTCTCAGAGCCGACTGGATCGCCGGAGCAGAGTCGGCATCCGGCGCAGGCCACACCACCGCCAAGGGCGACCCATGCATGACGTAGTCGCCGGCCATGGCCTCGACCCTCACCGTGCT
>JAGQSP010000061.1 GCA_020439485.1 Acidimicrobiales bacterium
CTGAGGACGAGATCGACGATCCTCGCGCATTGGCACTTCGAGACCTTCACGCACTGGAGACGCTGGCAGCCGCACTCGTAGAGAAATCGAATCCTCCTTACCAAGGTTGGGGCGACGCGGTAATTTTCGAGGCCTGCACAGCAGCGCGAATCGGCGAAGTGTCAGGCTGCCGTGTCCGAGATATCAACACCAGAGACTGGATCTGGACTGTTCGCCGCCAGACCACTCCGTCGCCCGGTGAACTCTCAGAGGGGACAGATCGCAGAACTGGCGGCGGCCTCGTCGACAAGGGCACCAAGGGACGACGGGTAAGAGTCGTTCCTCTCATACCCCAAGTCCGCGAGACAGTATTGCGACGGCTCGAAGCCGTTGGAATGGAGGCTGATTCACGACTCTTCGTTGGACCTCGAGGCGGCCCGATCACAACGGCTGGGCTCCGCCGGGCTACTCACTGGGACGAAGTAGTCGCTGAACTCGGTTACGAGCGCCTCACACGACACGGCCTTCGCCACACCGGCCTCACCTGGATGGCAGACAGCGGTGTCAAGCCTCACGTCCTACAGAAGATCGCCGGCCACGGCAGCATTACGACGACGCAGCGTTACTTGCACCCGGACCACGAGGCGATTGCCGAAGCCGGCGGACTGCTGTCGACCCACTTGAGTGAGAGAAGCCGGCCAAGGCTTCGTTCGGTTTAGCATGCGCGACCTGAACAACTTGGCGGCCGTGTGGGGCCATACTTTCTGTTTCAGGTAGACAGTTCCCGCGGGCGCAACTTCCCCGGATACCAAGGGGACGATTCACTTAGAAATGACATCACGTTTGTGGCAAACGTCCTCAGGTCCGTACACCCACACCGACCCTTGCTTCGAGCTGTTCCCGCACCTCCTCGTAAACATCGACCTCTAGTTCAGGGGCGACCCACAGGGAAATCGCGACCGCGAAGTTGACCAGCTCGCCGTTCAACCCGCCAGCCTGTTCGCGGCACTGCACGGTCAGCTCGAACTCGTCGCCTCGCCCGTAGGGCACGGCCCGGTTAATCTCCCACACGGCGTGCTGCACGGTACCCCGCTTGGTGGCGTCCGCCTGAACGTCGAGCGCCTTGCCTAATTCCGTGAAGCCTGTGGGCTTCGCGAAAGACAAAGCCGCCCTGCGATATTGACGGTGACGCCAGTTTACGGGCGATAGCCAGGCCAGCGTGGCCGTCAACCGCTTGACTCCGGTCTGTTGAAGACCGGACGGCAATGGCACCGCCACCACTCGCTGTTCATTGGCCCCGATTGTGCCGACGCAGAGAATCGTCGACTCGTTGGCCGAGCACCCTCTCGACAGGGTGCGCGAAAGCTCACCATAACCGTGGGCATGCGCGCCGATGCGGTCATCAACCAGCAGATCGTTTGGTACCCGCGCGCCGTGAGTCAGAAGCGCCTTGGTCGCCGCCGCGATCGAGGCGCGAGAAAGCGGCTCCTCCGCGATCTGTCCCAGCACGTCCACCAACTCGGCGGCTTCTCTCGCAACCAGCGCCGCCGCTGGACTGGTGCCCGAGGTGAAGACGAGCGAATGCCCATCCGCAGCAGCAACTTTGATGCCGGGACCGAGCCCCCCGGACGGCGCTGAGACGAGAACCTGGTCCCCTTGTAGTGGCGCCCTATAGTAGGTGCGGCCGCCTGGAGCCACCAGTTCCGGTTTGATGGATCTGCGATGCCCGGAGCCCAGCGCGCTCACCGGGTTGACGATTTGGAAGTCGGCCCCCGGGTCAAACCGATACGGACCCGGCGGGACGTCGCCGGCGGCGTCCCGACTGAGTGCGCCCACTGTCACCGCGTTGATCGCGTCCGCGGGCGCCAAGATACTCCGACGCGGGAACGCCTCGGCCACAGCTCGGTTTACAGCTTCTGCGCGGTCCTGTCCCGTCAGGTCAGAAACCGACGTGGCCCCGTCCGCGACCGGCAGGCGGTCGTGATTGCCCGCCGAGACCACCACGACAACTCCATACAAGGAGCTCAGCCAGTCGAGGGTCCGCGCCCACGCCGACATGACGCCGTCAAACGGGGCGCCTGGATCCCCAACCGACAGACTGACCACGACTATCGACTCCCCAACGGGTCCTGCCGCGCCGTCGCCGTCGAACAGCTCGATGAACACACGGCGCATGAGGTCGGGAGCAAGTTCGTCGCGGCGCAGCTCTTCAATGCCGTCACGCGTGGCTGAGTTCGGCTCGAGGATTGGGCGTACAAGCACCGGTCTGGAAGCCGGCGCTGCCGGCGCCGACAGGTCCCCCCACACCGCCACCGACGCCATCGCCGTCCCGTGCTTGCGCTGGCCCGTGCTCGACGCACCAGCCAAATCGTCCGGATCGTGCACGACGAGACGGTCGGCAAGTAGCGGGTGATTGGTCACCGGGACGCCGTCAAGGACGCAAAGCACCGGGGGACCGGAAGGTAGCGGGTGATCTGCAACAGAGGCTTCTGAGGAGGGTGGAGAGAACATGAACGACTGCGACGACGCTCGGACGTACATCACGTGGGTGGACTTGACGACGTCCACCGCGTCGTGTTCACCGCGGGCCAGGGCAGCCAAGCTGTCGGTGGGCACCAGCGCCTTGATGCCGTGGAACCCGACCTCGTCGACGCGCGCTGTTGACAGCACCGAGCCCCCGCTCGCGACGATCATTCCAGCGATATCGCGCTCAGCCCGGTCTCGCAGCGTCGGCGTGAAGCGGTACCAGAGTTCGATCTCGATCTCGTGCTGCGCGTCGGGCAACAGCCCAGCCAGATACTCCGACCAGTCCGTGGCACGCACCCGATCTAGCGGGCCCCATGGCCGGACGTCCCTCAGATGCGCGAACAGTTCTCGCAGCGGTGTGTAGCCGTGGGGCAACCGTTGGCTGCGCTTCCACTCCGCCCAATAGCGCAGGAGTTCGTCCATGGCAAAACGGTTTAGACACACGGCGTGTATGCATCCGGGTACAGGTAAGGACTGGTCCTTCGACTTGCGCGGGAAGTCGGGATCCGGCTCGGACTCGGTGTCGACTTCGCTGAGAATCTCGAATCCGAGGCTTTCGGCGACGTTCGTCAGATCGACCCGCTCATCCAACCCCTCGAACACAACCACCAGTTCGGGGTCGCTCGCCCCCAGAGAAGCGACGAAGTTGATCTGATCGCCGAAGGCGCGCTCAAGCGCCTCGAATCTGGAGTCGAGCCGCTGCCCCTGCCGCACACCACTGGGAACGTCGACCTTGGGGCTGCTGCGGGCGGTGGAGATCAGGGGTGTCGAAGGCCGCAACCGACCCCACAGAACCGGGCGACCGGGACCGAGCGTCTCAGTCAACGGACTCCGGCCTCGCGCGCTGCGCCCAACTCCTCAGCAGCCGGCCCGTGACATCGGAGGGGCTCGCGTCGAATCCGTCCAGTATCTGGCGTCTCTGGACGTCCAGCGCAAAATCTTCAAGCTCGGCGTAACTCGCATCGCGCAGACGGTCAGCGACCGTTCGCTCGGACAGCCCGAAGGAGACTCCGGTCCTGCTCGACCATGCCTTCAACCACTCCACCTTCCCGTCCCGCGATGCATGGGGCAGCGAAAGGCGCAGCTGCATCCGCCGCCATACCGCCCGGTCCAGCAGTTCCGCGTGATTGGTCGCCGCAACTACGACTACGTGCGTGGGAAGCATGTCGATCTGCAGTAGAAGAGAACTCACCACTCGCTTGATTTCGCCGGTCTCGTGTGTGTCCCCGCGCTCCTTGGCGACAGCGTCGAACTCGTCAAAGAAGAGCACGCACGGCTGCACGCGCACAGCAGCGAATAGGGCTTCGAGCCTGCTGGCGGTTTCGCCAAGGAAGGACCCGATCAGGGCCTCGTACCGCACCGACATCAAAGGCACCGCGATCTCCGTCGCTAAAGCCTCGGCGAACGAAGTCTTGCCGCTGCCGGGCGGTCCCGCCAGCAGTACACGGTGCCTCGGTTCGACACCGTGGCTCCGGAGCAGATCCCGCCTCTGATGCTCCTCGATGAGGTCGGTCACCTGCTGTCGCACGGTGACTGGTAACACAAGGTCGGTCATCCGTCTCAACGGCTCAATCTCGTGGAAGAGACCGGCCGAGTCGCGCTGACGTGACAGCGGCGAGACGGTCGACGCGGCGCTACGACGGCGGGTCAGGGCTTCGGTGAGCTGCGACGCCAGCACGTTGTGTTTCTTGGCGTTCTCTTCCGCGATCAGGGCTTCGGCCGCACGCCGGAACGCGAGATCGTCGCCGCCAGCCCCGGACTGAACCAACGCAAGCAGCAGGTCAGACCTCGCCATGCCGCTCTCCCTCCGCTGTTCCTAATTGTTCCAGATACTCCCAAAGGCCTAACCTTCAGCGACGGCACTCCGCCCGAGTGTCGTTGTTGTCGGCTCGCCCTGAAAGTACCGGCCGCACAGGCGGTCCACGCTCGCAAAGCCAGTGCCCATTCCGACGGGCTCTATTGGTGGCCCGCGGAAACGCGATCGGAATTCTTATGGATAACGGCCGTGTCCATGACTGCGTGAATGGCACTTGGTCCCAAATTGGTCCCAAATGACCCCTGGGGGCCACCCCTAAAACCACCTCTGACCTGCGTCGGGCTGAC
>JAGQSP010000617.1:0-161 GCA_020439485.1 Acidimicrobiales bacterium
ATAGAGGCCCTGCAAGCGGCCCACCCCGATGTGCCCATCTACACCGCGGCCATCGACAGCCACTTGAACGAGCACGGCTATATCGTTCCGGGTCTGGGCGATGCCGGCGACAGGATCTACGGAACGAAGTGAGCTCCGCGAACGCAGAGACCCAAGAGCAC
>JAGQSP010000617.1:184-6944 GCA_020439485.1 Acidimicrobiales bacterium
AGCACCTAACGAAGTGAGGCTGCAGTGTTGACAGAAGAGCAGATCGAGACCTTCGACAGGGACGGATTCGTCGTGATCCCCGATCTGATCGATCCGCAGGATTGTCAGCTGCTGCGCGACCGCACCTCGGAACTGCTCGATGCCGTCGACCCCTCCGCGGTGGCGGCGGTGTTTTCGACCAATGAGGCCGACTCGAACATCCGCGACAGCTATTTCCTAGATTCGGCTGCGGGCATGAGCTTCTTCTGGGAAGCCGAAGCCGTCGACGAGGATGGTCAGCTGAACCGCCCCAAGGAGCTGGCGGTCAACAAGTTCGGCCACGCGATGCACGACCTGGACCCCGTCTATGACCGTTTCGCTCGACGGCTCGGCCTGGCCGAGGTGGCAACCGACCTGGGTTATGGCGACGCCATGCTGGCCCAGTCGATGTACATCTACAAGCAGCCGGGTATCGGCGGCGAGGTCGTGTTGCACAACGACCACGCCTTCTTGTGGACCGAGCCGATGCGCACGATGGGGTTGTGGGTGGCTCTCGAACCGGCAACGCTCGAGAACGGGTGCCTGTGGGCCGAACCGGGCGGTCACCGCCGGCGCCAGCAGAGGTCTCGCATGCGGCGCAACGGCGACACGACCTTCCTCGAAGAGTGGGCTCCGCCGTACCAAGCCGACGACACGTTGGTGCCCTTGGAGGCTTCGACCGGCACCGTGGTGGCGATCAACGGAATGTGCCCACATCGCAGCGACACCAACCGCAGCGACAAGAGTCGGCACGCCTACACGCTGCACATCTTCGATCCGAAAGCCACGTGGGTCGAGGACAACTGGATCCAGCGCCCATCCGACCTCCCATTCCGCAGCTGGAACTGACCAGAGACCAGCTGTCAGACCCGTGCAAACAGGTCGGCTCGGGCTCGTTGGGCCGCTGCGGCCACGTCGGTTTCGTCGACCATCGTCAGGCGGCCTTGCTCGACAACCCGCCGACCGTCGACCCAGACGCTGTCCACCAGGTCGGCGCCCGACACCGTCCACGCCGCCATCGGGTCGGTGAAGGGCTCGACGGCCGCGCGGTCCAGGCGATGGGCGACCAGATCGGCCTGCTTGCCCACCTCGATGCTGCCCACCAGGGTCGCGAGCCCCAGCGCATTGGCTCCAGCGGCAGAGGCCATCTGGAAGGCCTGGGCCACCGACAGGGCTGCGGCGTCGGTTTCGAGAACCTGTTGAGCAACCGCTGCGACCCTGGCCTCGGTTGCGATGTCGCGGCGCTGGGTAGGGACAGCATCGGTGCCCAAGGCGACACGGCCGCCCAGCCGCATCAGCCGTGCCGCGGGAAGGGTGCGGCCCAGCCCGGCGTGAACGGTTGGGCAATACACGGTGGTGACGGCTTCGCTGCTGGCCAATAGCTCGAGCTCGGCGGCAGAGGCGTGCATTGCGTGAGCGGCCACGAGTGGCTGATCCAGCAGGCCCAACTCGGCGAGCTTTTCGACCGATCCGCACCCGTACTCCGACCGGATCAGAGCGACCTCTCGTTCGGATTGGGCCACGTGCATGTGCACTATGACGCCTAGTCGTCTGGCCTCGGCTGCGACCTCGCCCAGCGCCTCGGCTCCCATCGTGTCGAGGGCGTGAGGGGTCAAGGCCGGGTGCACCAGCGGCGTCGTCGAGTGGCGTTCGACGAAGTCGATGCCACGCCTGACCGACTGTGGCCCGTGATGGGGAACGTGACGGGTGGCCATCGTCTCGCCGACCACCGAGCGAATGCCTACCGAGGTCGTCGCCTCTACCGAAGCGTCGGCGAAGAAGTAGTGGTCGGCCACGCAGGTGGTGCCACAAAGCAGTGCCTCGGCGGCACTGGACGCGGCGAAGGCCCTGACCAGGTCGTGGTCGAGCGAGCTCTCGCGCGGCCAGAAGACGTCATAGACAGGATGACCCTGGATCGGCCCGAGGGCCTTGGCCCACGACAGGCCCAGGTGGGTGTGCGAATCGATCAGACCGGGCGCAACGAGCCCCCAAGTGCAGTCGACGACGCGTTCGGCCGATGGAGCATCGTCGGTCGGTCCGACCCAAGTGATGCATCCGTCGACGTCGAACACCACAGAGGAACTCGCGATCGCACCCGATGGGGTGATCACCCATCCGGCGTCGATGCGAGTGCTCATCTCAGATCCCGTAGGCCGGACGGATGACGTCGTCGACCATGCGCCTGCGTTCGGACCAGTCGCTGAACGACGACTCGACACCGGCCACGGCCAGCTGACCCAACTCGGCCATGGTCAGATCGAATGCCTGCGCAAGATGGAAGGTCTCGCTGCTGACACTGACCCCGCTCATGAGACGGTTGTCGGTGTTGACCGTCACCACGAAGCCGTGTCGGTGAAATGCCGCCAGCGGGTGTTGGTCGAACGACTCGACGGCTCCGACGTGAACGTGACAGCTGGGGGCCATCTCGAGAGGCACTTGGCGTTCGAGCACGTATCTGGCCAGCCGACCGAGCTGGGCAATCCGGCCATCTTCCCAGGCGATGTCCTCGCGAAGGCGCACCCCGTGCCCGATCCGCTCGGCACCGCAGTAGAGAGCCTGATCGATCAGTTCGAGCCCCGGTGGCTCGCTGGCGTGCAGGGTCAAGTGCAGGTGCGACCGGCGCACCGTATCTATTGCCTGCATGTGATCGGTCGGGGGGAAGCCCGTCTCGGGGCCGGCCAGGTCGAAGGCGACGACCCGGTCGTCGCGTCGGCTCCAATCGACGGCCAGCCGAGCTATCTCTCCAGAGCGATCTGCCTGACGCATGGCGCAGACGATGGTGTTGACGATGATCGGGTTGCCCGCCGAGCAGGCCTGGGCCATTCCGTCTCTGAAGCCGTCTTGCACGGCCTCCATGACATCGTCGAGACCGAGCCCACCCAGCTGGTGATTCTCGGGCGCGAATCTGACCTCGGCGTATACGACACCGTCGGCTGCCAGGTCGAGAGCGGCCTCTCGGGCGACCCGATGCAGATGTGCCGCCGACTGCATGACCGCGATCGTGTGCTCGAAGGTGGCCAGGTACTGCAGCAGATCCTTCGTGTTGGCGCCACGAACGAACCATTCGGCGAGCTCGTCGAGATCGGTGGACGGCAGCGGGTGACCGATCTCGTCGGCCAACTCGAGGATGGTGGCCGGTCTCAGCCCACCATCGAGATGGTCGTGGAGAAGTGCCTTGGGCAAGGCTGCGATCTGCTCGAGCGAGAACGACATGGCCGGCCTCAGATCCCGAGCCACGAGTGCACGAACGCCCTGAACCGCTCGGCGTCGGCCGACATGGCGACCTTCCAGCGCGCAGGGGCAAACCCGAGCAGCTCGAACAGTTGGGCCCGCTGTTCGTCTGGCATCGGCGCCTGTTCGAGCATGGGCATGCGGCGATCGCCGACGGTCATGCCCCACGCCGGACCGCCGGCGGTGTCGACCGAAACAGGCATGGTGACCCACTGGCACAGTTGGTCATCGACACAGCAGCACACCGCGAGCAGGTCGTGCACCGGCAGACCGTCGCCGTGTTCGAGGTGGGCGAAGTTCCAGCTGGCCTGCCAGATTGCGTGCAATGCCTGGCCGCCGGTCAAGGCCGTGGCATCGGCTGCGGCGATCTCGGCCTCGGAGATGGTGCCCACATGGGTGGCGTCGAGCGGCACCATCCTGGGAGCCCGGCCACTGGCAAGCACCCCGGGCACGCCGAAGGCGTCGACCATCTTTGCTGCGGCCGCTGGGTCGTTTCCGACGTTGGCCTCGGCCACCGCACCCAGGTTGCCTCCCGAGGCGATGGCGCCGCCCATGATGATGACGTCCCACAGCTTCGAAGGAAGCTCCGGGTCGAGATCCAACGCCGCTGCCACAGGTGTGAACGGGCTGACGGCCACCAGCGTCAGCTGCCCTGGTCGCTCGTTGGCCAGCTTCACCAGCGCCTCGGCACCGCCGAGGTCTTCGGCCTGTCGTGGCGCACGAGCCAACCGCACACCGTTCAAACCGTCGGTGCCCATCACGATGGAAGCATCGAAGCGAGCCGGATTGGCTCCGGCCGTCGACTTGCCTCCGCCACGAAATACGGGCACGTCGTCTCGCCCGGCGGCGTGCAGGACGTCGAGGGTGTTGCGCGCGGTCAGGTCGACGTCGACGTTTCCCCAGTCGGCGACAACGGCAACGAGGTCGACGCGCGGATCGGTTGCCGCCCAGATGAGGGCGCCGGCATCGTCGGTTCCCGTGTCGACAACGAGAACCAGTTGGGGCCGATCAGTGTTCGCCACGACGATAAGGAATGCCGTCGGCGCGCGGAACCCTGAGCTTTTGCACGTTGAAGATCAGCACCAGCAACACCAGCGCATAGGGCATGGCATCGGGTAGCCAAGCGGGCGCCGCGTCTGTGAACAGGTACCAGACGAACACCGTGATGCCGATACCTGCCGCGATGAACGCATCGATGACCCGCTCGCGATGCACGCTCCAAGCAGCCATTGCGCCCAGACCCAGTGCGATCACCAGCAGCAGGGCACGCGTCGCCTTGCCGTCGAAGTCGGTGAGGGCCAGGCTGAAGGGATAGGCGAACAGCAGGGCGCCGATCAGGATTCCGCGCACCTTGTAGTTGCCGAAGATCAAAGCCGCCAGGGCGATGAACCCACGCCCGTTGGTTTGGCCACCCTTGTAGATGTTGGCCAGTTCCATGGAGATGAACGCGCCGGCCAGGCCGGCCAGCGCACCAGACATGGTTACGCCCAGGTACTTGTAGAGGTAGATGTTGACGCCGAGGCTCTCGCCCGCCCATGGGTTCTCACCCGCCGAGCGCAGTCGCAGACCGGTGCGGGTGCGCCACAGGAGCCAGGCCAGGAACAGCGTCAGGGCCAGCGAGATGAGCGTGAAGTAGGCGATGCTGAACGTCAGACCCTTCACGAAGCCCGCGATGTCGGAGATCCAGAACCAATCCTTGTCGACGAACCACCCGAGCATGTCTGGCGATTTCCAGCTGCCGATCGATCCGCCGGACAGGAAGGGAAGGGTGAAGTTGCCGAGCCCGTCGACCCTGGGTGACTGGGTCTGGGATCCGCCTGGGTATGTGGTGAAGATGCGCTCGGACAAATAGCGCGTGAGGCCTGGCCCCAGGATGTTGATGGCCACACCCGACACGATGTGATCGACCCGGAACGTCACCGTGGCGATGGCGTGCAGAAGGCCGCCGAACATGCCGCCGACGAGGCCGGCGATAAGGCCACCCCACGGACCCCAGTTGAAGGCGCCGTAGGCACCGCACCAGGTTCCGAGGATCATGATGCCCTCGAGACCGATGTTGACGACACCGGCGCGCTCGGAGAACAGGCCACCCATTCCGGCCAGCAGCAGGGGCACCGACCACTTGAGCATCGACTGGCTGGACCTTGGGGTGGTGAGGCCCTCAGTTCCCGAGATCACCTGGACGATGGCCACGACCAGCATTCCCAATGCGGCCACGAGCATCCACCGAGCCCAGCCCGGCAGCGCTGCATAGCGTTGGGTGAGGCTGGGGCTCTGGTCGGTTGGGAGTTGAGCGGTGGTTGTCATGCTGCGGCTCCCGTCGCCAGAGCGGCCCGTTTGACCTCGTCACGCTGGCGGTACTGATCGACCACCTCGTAGGCAACCACGGCCGCCAGCAAGATCGTGGCCTTCATGATCACGACGATCGACTGCGAGGCAGACCCGCTGACCTGCAGCACGGCCGAGGACGAGTCGAGGAACCCGAACAACAGCGCAGCGAACATGATGCCCGGCGATGTCTTACGGCCCAGCAGGGCAATGCCCAGCCCCTCGAAGCCAAGGCCCCTGACGAAGCCCTGGTCGTAGGAGTGGTTGTCGCTGAGAATCTCGGGCATACCGATCAGACCCGCGACAGCGCCCGACAGCAACATGGCGATGATGATCATGCGCCCGGGTGGAACACCGCCGACTCTGGCCGCGAACGGATTCATGCCGCTGGCCCGCAGGTCGAAGCCGAACACTGTGCGGTTGACCATGACCGAATACGCAACACCGACGACGATGGCAACCACCAGCACACCGGTGAGCTCGCGACCCTTGCCGATGTCGCGGGTGAAGATCTCGACGAAGCCGTTGAGGTCGGGGATCCAGCCCGACTCGGGTATCTGCTTGGTGCCGGCGTTGGTGGCCTGCCCGCTGCTCATGTCGATGACGCTGGGAAAGATCGCTGCGATGAGGCCACCGATGGCCAGGAAGTTCAACATGATGGTCGCGATGACCTCGTTGACGCCCCTGTAGACCTTCAGCACTGCGGCGAGACCTGCCCAGGCCGCGCCGACCGCCATGGCCACGAACAGCATGACGCCGATGTGCAGGGGGCCTGGCAGTGCAAGCTCGGCGCCCACGACCGCTGCCGCGAACGCCGCCAGGAAGTACTGACCCTCGACACCGATGTTGAACAGGTTCATGCGGAACCCGATCGCAGCGGCAATGCCGCCGATGAACAGCGGGGTGGCGCGGTTGAGGGTGTCGATGATGACCTCGAGTTGCGTGCCGTTGTCGAGCATCGTCTTGAAGGTGTCGATGGGGCTGCTGCCCGACACCTGCAGCACGATCGACGACACGATCACTGCGAACACGAATGCAATGCCGGGGGCAGCCAAGGCCAGGCCCAGCCGACGCATGGACGTATTCACGAGGCAACCTCCGAGTCCTGAAGTGCAGCGCCGGTCATGTAGCTGCCGAGTAGCCGCGAATCGATTTCGGCTGGATCCAGCGAAGCCACCAGGCG